>JBDKTH010000853.1:0-2343 GCA_039680305.1 Thermoguttaceae bacterium
GCGACTCGGAAGTCGGCGGCTTCGGGATCACCGCCTGTGAGGATCTCCTTTTCGTGGAGGATTTTCGGCTGGTCCGGCAGGCGAGCACCGGGGCCTCGGTGGCGTTCGAGGACCAGGCGGTGGCGGACTTCTTCGATCACGAGGTGGACCGGGGGCTCAGGCCCGAGCAGTTTGCCCGGATCTGGATCCATACCCATCCGGGCAACTGGGCCGAGCCGAGTCCTGTGGACGAAGCGACCTTCCGCCGCGTCTTCGCCCGCACCGACTGGGCCGTGATGGCGATCCTCGCCCGCGAGGGTCGGACCTACGCTCGGCTTCGCTTTGAGGTGGGCCCCGGCAGCCAGCTCGAGATCCCGGTGGGCGTGGACTACGGTCGACCGTTTCCGGCCACCGACCACGAGGCCTGGCGGGAGGAGTACGAGGCCAACGTCCCCGCCCAGCCTGGCCTTGCGCTAGACTCGCTCGCCGCGTTGGCCGCCGGCGATCGCTTGAAGCCCTTCGGCGCGGATGCCGACGGGCTCGACGGGTGGCCAGACTTCTTCGAAGATCCTCCCGAGGACAAGGAGCCCAGCCATGGAAACGACCTCTGACCGCTACGCAAGGCAGCAAGACCTCGTGCCCCGAACGCGGCTAGCGTTGCTTACGGCCACGGTGATTGGCGTGGGGGCGATCGGCCGCCAGGTCGCCCTCCAGTTGGCCGCCGTGGGCGTCCCGCGCATCCAACTGATCGACTTCGACCGGGTGGACCGGACGAATCTTACGACCCAGGGTTACCTGGCCGACGACGTGGGGCAGCCCAAGGTCCTTGCCACGGCGGAGGCGATCCGGAGGCTTGATCCGGTGATCGCCGTCGATCCGATTCCGGACCGCTATCGGCCGCGCGTGCCGGTCGGGGCGGCCGTCTTCTGTTGCGTCGACTCGATCAGCGCCCGGGCGGCCATCTGGCGATCCGCCGGAGCGATCTGCCATTTCTGGGCCGACGGGCGGATGCTGGGGGAGGTGCTCCGCGTCCTCGCCGCCGACGGCGCAAGCGGGCGCGAGCATTATCCTGCGACCCTCTTTGCATCCTCCGAGGCCCAGCCCGGCCGCTGCACCGCCCGCAGCACGATCTACGCCGCCAGTATCGCCGCCGGGCTGATGGTCCACCAGTTCACCCGCTGGCTCCGGGGGCTGCCGGTCGAGGCCGACCTCTGCCTGAACCTCTTGGCCGCCGAACTGGCGATCGGAACGGGCGGGCCAGGCTGACCGGGCAACGGTTCGTTGGGGAAAAGTCGCCGCGAGGTTCCTCGGCTGCCGGTTCTACGGCCGCTCCCGTCGCCACAGGCGTCGACTTAAGCCGCCCGCCTTGGGCACCGAGAGGATTGGGCCGCCCTTCGGGGCGGCCCAATTCCTCTTTTTGTTAGCTATCAGAGCCGGCAAGAAGCAGACGTGTCGGTGACGCCCGTCGCGCATCACGATCACGAGGAGGACTCCTCGTGCGACTTTTCGGCGGACGGCTCCGAGGCGAATGGGCTGGAGGAGGCCTCGGACGCCTTGGGCGAAACGCTGCCGCGCAGCAGGGACCTGCCCCAGGCGGCCAGAGCGGCCAATGCGGCCACGGCCATCGCGCCGAGCCGCTTGAGCGTTTGGGCAAGCCCCTTCCCCTCCCGCGCGATCGCATGCTCGCCTCCGGCCATGGCACGGCCCTCCGCGGCCAAGGCCCCCGCCTGGCCGCTTGCGGACTTTTCCCCAGACAAGCCGCGTAACCACTGTGTGAAATGAAGCAAACCGCCGCGCGAGGTCGCCTTCGGCGCATAGGAAGGCGCTGGACTTGCTGGCGGCGCGGGAGGCGGCACGCGTGGAAACATCGGCCGGTAGTTGGCGGCCATGCTCACCGGTTCGGCGGTCGGCTCGTTGTTCTGCGAGGTAAAATACCAGTCCTCGATCTTCCAGGTCCCCTCCTGTTGCGTGAGGTGAAAGAATCCCTCCACCAGAAACGCGGCCTCCCCCTTCGGCTCGCCGTAGAGGCGGTAGCCGACCAGATAACCGCCGATCGCCGGGGACGCCTCGGCCTCGTCCGTCAGATCGAAACGCCCCTGGAAGTTGGGATCGTCCTGCTGGGCGAACATCGCCTCAATCGCCGGCCAGAGCTTCGTCGTCGTATACGCTTGGGCCTCCTTCGCAGTGCGGGCCTCCACGAACCGTTGGCAGACCTCCCGCGGCTCCGGGGGCCAAAACGGGGCGACGACGAACCCCAGAAGCACAACCAGGGCCAGTGGGCTTCCGGCCAGACTCGGCCAAAGCCATCCCCCATGGCGACCTGCGGCACTTTGGGCCTCAAAAAGCGGTAACTGTCGGCGGAGA
>JBDKTH010001179.1:0-2028 GCA_039680305.1 Thermoguttaceae bacterium
GATACCGATGATGGCGATGACCACCAACAGTTCGACCAGGGTGAAGCCTCGTTCTCGATCGCGTTCCATGGGACCGTATCCTCCGCCAGCGAAGAGAGTGTGGAAAAGCAGAACAACCCCCGTTGTCGCCCGGCGACGCGATGGCACGGTCGACCATCCGGTCTCCCGAGGCAAGAGCGTCGTCTCACCTTGATTCTAGCGGGATGCTGAAAATCCGTACAACCACGTGAATGCGCAAAAAAACTTCGGAAATGCGTCGCGGGCCAGGTTACGGCGTGGTACGATAGATTCTGTCCCGCAGGAGTCTTCCGATGCACCACTCAAAACCGCCGCGCGTCGCTGTCCTGGTCGGAACGTCCACCGGCTGGGGACGGGGAATCATCCGCGGGATTGCCAACTATGCCAACAAGCACGGCCCTTGGCACGTGTGGGTCGAGGGCCGGGGGCAGGACGAACCGCCGCGGCTCCCGCCCGGCTGGGTCGGCGAAGGGATCATCGCACGCGTGTCGAATCCTGCGATTGCGCGATTGGTCGCGTCGGCCGGCGTGCCTACGGTCAATGTGTCGAGCATCATGCTCTCGGGCGTGAAACTGCCGCAGGTGGCCAACGACGTGCGGGCCACCGGGCGCCTGGCGGCCGAGTACCTGATGGACCGGGGCCTGCGCCAGTTCGCCTATGTCGGTTTGCCGCGTCTGGCCTACGTGCAACCCCATTACCAGGCGTTTGCCGCGACGCTGGCCGAGGCCGGATTTCCTTGCGCGGTCCACTCGCTGGCGATCGGCCGCGCCGGCTGGCTCGCCCGACAAGAGGGGCTCACCGCCTGGCTTCGCCAACTCCCCAAGCCGGTCGGCATCTTGACGTGGGCCACGCCCCAGGGGCGGGCGGTTCTGGATGCGTGCCGCTGGGGCGGACTGCTCGTCCCCGAGCAGGTCGCGGTGCTCAGCGGCGACGACGACCTGTTGCTCTGCGGGATCTGCGATCCAGGGCTCTCGGGCATTGCCGTGGCCGCCGAGCAGATCGGCCACGAGGCGGCGGCCGTGTTGGACCGGTTGCTTTCAGGCCGCCGTCCGCCGAAACGTCCGATTCTCATTTCGCCCACCGGCGTCGTGACTCGCCGCTCCACGGAAGTCCTAGCCCTCGAAAACGCGGATCTGGCTCAGGCCATCGCCTTCATCCGCGAGCACGCCGCCGAGCCGATCCAGGTGGAGGACGTGTTGCAGGTGGTGGCCATCTCTCGCCGCCAATTGGAACGCTACTTCCAGGAGACCCTGGGCCGAACGCCTGCCGAAGAGATCCGCCGCGTGCGTCTGGAACGGGCCAAGGAGTTGCTTGCTACGACGGACCTCCCAATCCCGAAGGTCGCCGCCGCCAGCGGTTTTGGCACGGGCGAGTATCTGGCCACCATCTTCCGTCAGGCCACGGGCCTCACGCCACTCAAATACCGCAGCCAGATCCGGGGGCGGTAGGCACCGATGGGGTTTGGCGAGCAAAACTGATCATGGAACGTTAGGAAACCAGAGAAAACGCCGAAATTCGAAAGCTCAAATGTCGAAGGAATGACGAAGCACAAATGACAAAGGCTATACGGTGTTAGCCCGTTCGGGCTCTGTCCTTCTGGCAGTCCTTCGTCATCTGGCCTATCGGCACCCGGCAGGCGATCACTCGACCGAGGTCATTTTGGCGATGTCGGCAGGTCCTTGGCCGACACGGGCCGCCGCTGGGGCGTCTGGGCCTTGTCGAAACGATAGAGGGTCCCGCCGTACGGGGCCAGCTTGAGGCGGAGGCCGTTGGGGCTGGCGACGGGGGCGATTGTCCCGGTCGCCGGATCGTACTGCTGTCCTGGGCCGTCCGCCGCCAGGCCGACTTCGCCTTCCCATGGCTCGGCACTATCGTTGACGAGGAAGAAGACCTCTGCGCCTTGAATCTGCCGATGCGTGACGCGAATTGGAGAGTTGGCGCCCGTCACCCGGACTTCCGGATCGAGGATTGCGGCCAAGACCGGGACGAGTTGCGGCACGGCCTTCATCG
>JBDKTH010000914.1:0-13073 GCA_039680305.1 Thermoguttaceae bacterium
GTCGGTGAAAAAAACCTCTTCGGGCCTGACGCCGGCCAATTGGGCCGCCCCAAGATAGATCGCCCGATCGGGCTTGGCCGCCCGAAGCTCGAAGCTCAGGGCGTGAACGGAAAAGGCCTCGCGGAGGAGCGGATAGCGGCCCAGGCAAAACTCCCAATGCCCATGGCAAGTGTTCGAGAGGACGCCCAATCGGCAACCGGTCGCCCGAAGTCGGTCGATCACCGGCAGGATGCTTTCGTTGAGGGTGAAAATGTCGCTGGCTGCCAGCGTCAGCGTCGCACAGTCGGCCTTCGTCCCAGTGACCTGGCAGAAGGCTTGGTGATACTCTTCGGTCGTGATCTCGCCCCGTTCATACCGGGCCTGGAGCTGGCTGCCAAAAACCACCTCCTTCACCCGCGGCACCTCGACCCCCGCGAGGTCGGCGAGTTGCTGACACATCCGTTCGACGCTGAAATCCAGGAGGACTTTGCCGAGATCAAAGTAGAAGAACATGGAAATGCGGAAGGATGAATGCTGAATGATGAACGAAAAACGTAGAAGCGCCGGCGAAATTCTAGACGGCGGACCGTGTGTTCTGTACTGTGTACCGAGGCAACGCGAAGAGGGCAAGCCCTCAGAGCGCGGCTCGGCCGCGTCACATCCCAAATCCCAAATCTGAAATCCCAAATCCCCAGCCCCTCCCCTCCCCCCCGGCCCCTGGTCGGCGGTCATGCTAAGGTTTACAATCAGGGATTACCCGACTCGAAGAAAGAACGAAAGGACGAGCCACCATGCGATCGGATATGGTCAAATTGGGCGACGCTAGAGCCCCCCATCGAAGCCTCCTGCGGGCCACTGGGCTGACCGATGCGGACTTTGGGAAGCCGTTTATCGCCATCTGCAACAGCTACACCGACATCATCCCCGGCCATGTCCACCTCGATAAGGTGGGGGAATACGTCAAAAAGTGCGTGCGTGAGGCGGGCGGCGTGCCTTTCGTGTTCAACACCATCGGCGTCGACGACGGGATCGCGATGGGCCATGCGGGCATGAAGTACTCGCTGCCCAGCCGCGAGATCATCGCCGATGCCGTGGAGACGATGGTCAACGCCCACTGCTTCGACGCGATGATCTGCATCCCCAATTGCGACAAGATCGTGCCCGGCATGATCATGGGCGCATTGCGGTGCAATATCCCCACGATCTTCGTCAGCGGCGGGCCGATGGAAGCCGGACGCGGGCCTGACGGCAAGAAGGTCGACCTGATCGACGTCTTCATCGCCGCCGCCGCCAAGCAGCGGGGCCAGCTCACCGACGAGCAACTCCGCGAGATGGAAAAGGCCGGCTGCCCGACGTGCGGTTCCTGCTCCGGGATGTTCACGGCCAACAGCATGAACTGCCTCTGCGAGGCCCTCGGCCTGGCCCTGCCGACCAACGGCACCCTGCTGGCCACCAGCGCGGATCGCAGCCAGCTGTTCCACCGCGCGGCCCAACGGGCTGTGGAGATGGTCTACCAGTTGGAAAAACAGGGCTCCGGACACGGCCTGTTGCCGCGGGAGATCGTCACGGCCGAATCGATTGACAATGCGATGATCCTCGACATGGCCATGGGCGGCAGCACGAACACCGTGCTCCATACGCTGGCCATCGCCCAGGAGGCCGAGGTCCCCTACGACATCGAACGGATCAACAAGCTCAGCCGCCAAACGCCCAACATCTGCAAGGTCGCTCCGAGCAGCAGCTACCACGTTGAAGACGTGCACAACTCTGGCGGGATCCACACGATCCTCGGCGAGATCAACCGCGGTCGCCCCGGGTTGCTCAAGCTCGATTGCCCCACGGTCACCGGCAAGACCTTGGGCGAAAACATCGCCGACTACGACATCCGCGCAAACACCGCGACCCCCGAGGCCTTGGAACTGGCCGCCGTTTCCGCCGGTGGAAGCCGCACGAACCAGGGGATGGTCGTGGCCAAGCGCCCGGGCACGATCCGCGACCTGACCAAGGAGCAGTTGGGCTTCGATCCCTACGACTGTGTGCGGGAAGTGAACAGCGCCTACAGCCAGGAAGGCGGCCTGAGCATCCTCTACGGCAACCTGGCGCCGCAGGGGGCTGTGATCAAGACGGCCGGCGTCAAGCCCGAGATGCTCCGCCACACCGGCCCGGCCGTGATCTTCGAGTCGGAAACCGATGCCTATGCGGGAATCGTCAACGGCAAGGTTAAGGCCGGCGACGTCGTGGTGATCCGCTACGAGGGTCCGCGTGGCGGCCCTGGGATGCAGGAAATGCTCGCCCCGACGACCGCGATCAAGGGCGTGGGGCTCGACGACAAGGTGGCCCTGATCACCGACGGCCGCTTCTCCGGCGGCACGGCCGGCGCTTGCATCGGTCATGTCAGCCCCGAAGCCGCGTCCGGCGGCCCGATCGGGCTGCTCGAACCGGGCGACATCGTCGAGATCGACATTCCCGGCCACACGCTCAACGTGCGGCTGAGCGAAGCCGAGTTGGCCGCCCGGGCGAAGAACTGGAAACCGCGTGAGCCGCGGTACAAGACCGGGTATCTGGCGAAGTATGCCGCCTTGGCCACCAGCGCCGATACCGGAGCGGTGCTTCGCTGGAAGTAGAGATTGCAAATTGCAGATTGAAAAATGCAAACTGCAATTTGACGAGAAATGACAGAATTCGTGGAAACGTTCCCATGCTTTGGCGTGGGAACGTTTTTCGTTTTCTTGGCCGGGATGGGGTTGACCATTCAGCCCCGGCACTTGTGCCGGGGGCCGCTAGCGCGATGTGTCCATTCCGCTTGTGGCAAGTGTTGGGACAAGATCAGTGGCTTGGCCGGCCCGCGGTCGGCGCTAGAATTCCAACGAACGCACGAAAGAAAGTGCCCACCGGTCTATTGTACGGGGGGGCTCATGCACTCCGATCATGGAACTCTAGCGACGAGAGCCAAGTCCACTGATGGCCACGATCACCAAACCGACGAACCTGCGGGAACTCCGGGAAAGCGGCTGGGTTTCCAAGCCTGTCAAACAAGAGATTTACGACAATTTCATCCGTATGCTCAGCCGGGGAGAAGACCTCTTTCCCGGCATCATCGGCTACGATGATACGGTAATCCCTGAGATCAACATCGGGCTCATTGCCAAACACGATCTGCTGTTTCTCGGCGAGAAGGGGCAGGCCAAGAGCCGCCTGATGCGGCTGTTGACCCGATTCCTCGACGAAGAGATTCCCTATCTCGACTTGCCCGACGTACCTGTCCACGAGGACCCTTACCAGCCGATTACCCAAAAAGGCAAAGAAATCGTCGCCGAGTGGCACGAGGAGAAAATCCCCATCGCCTGGTGGCGGCGCGAAGACCGCTACGGCGAGCGGCTCGCCCCAGGGACCAAGTTCGCCGACATCATCGGCGAGATCGACCCAGCCAAGCTGGCCGGCGGGATGAGCATGTCGGCCGAGGAAGCATTGCACTTCGGCCTGATCCCCCGCATGCATCGCGGAATCTTCGCGATCAATGAGCTGCCTGAGTTGGACGAATTGGTCCAGGTCGGCCTGTTCAACATCCTCGAAGAACGCGACGTGCAGATCCGCGGCTTCCCGATCCGCTTCGACATCGACGTGCTGATCCTCTTTTCGGCCAACCCGGCGACGTACAACCGCAGCGGCAAGGTGATCCCCCAGCTCAAAGACCGCATCGGTTCGGTGATCCACACCCACTATCCACGCGAGCGCCAACTGGGCATCGAGGTCACCGAGCAGGAGGCCGACGTCGACCTGGAGGGCGAGTTCCCCGTGGTCGTGCCGTACTTCATGCGGGAGATCATCGAGCAGATCAGCACGGTGGCCCGCAAGTCGAAGTACATCGACCAGCAGTCGGGCGTCAGCGCCCGGTTCAGCATCGCCAACTATCGGGCGATGATCGCCAGCGCCAGGCAGCGAGGCGCAGTGCTCGGCGAACGGCCGGCCGTGCCGCGAATCAGCGACCTCGGCCATCTCTACTCCACCTCGCTGGGCAAGCTGGAGATGGACATGATGAGCAGCCATCAGATGTCGGAGCGTCAGGTCCTCGACGCGATCATCGCCGAGGCGGTGCGCGACGTGTTCAACGAATACGTCGACCGCCACGGATTGGACGAGATCGGCCAGATCTTCGCCCGCGGCGTAAAGATCGAGGTCGGCGACATGCTTCCCTCCCAGCAGTACGCCCAGCGGCTCAAACGCGTGCCGCCGATCTGGGACAAGGCTTTTGAAGTGAACGCCTCCGGCGACGAAGCCGTCCGGGCCTCTTGCGTCGAGTTCGTCCTGGCCGGCCTCTATGCCACGGATCAGATTTCCCGATCGCAGCGTCAGGGAAGGATTGTGTATGAGGTGAAGTAGCTATGTCCACCACCAAACACTACCGCCCCGGCGGAGTCATCCATACCTATCAGCGTTACGACCCCAAGAGCTTCCCCAGCCCGACGCAACCGCCGCCGGACTTGATCTCGGGGGCGTTCAACCACCTGTTGACCTATGGCGACCTGCGGGAGTTCACCGAAGAGGAGCTGAGCCGGGCGGTCGAGATCGATCCGAGCCAGATCGCCGGCCTGGGGCCGAGTCTGGAATCGCTGATGGCGATGCTCCGCGAGCGGAAACGGAAGATCCTTGAGACCTACGAGACGAAGAAGGTCCAGGCCGACGCGGCCAGGCGATACCGTCAGTATGGCGAAAAGATCAAGCCGCCCAAGGGATTGGAAAAGCGTTACCGGCAGGCCCTCGACGACGAGCAACTCTACGACCTGGAACGAGTCTGGTACCAGGCCAAGGACGAGCGAAGCCAGTTTGCCCGGCAGTTGGTGCAACTGGTCGATCGGCTCGGCGACAAGTATCAGGTCGACGAGTTGGTGGCGAAGTACGAATTCACCGGCCAGACGTCGATGACCATTCCCAAAGCGTTGGAGATCAAGGAGGAGTTGGAGACAATCGACCGGCTCTTGGCACAGTTGGAAGAAGCGGCCAAAACGGCGCAGATCGGCGTGATCGATCTTAGCGCCCTGGCCGAGTTCGCCGAACCGGGCGACATCGAAGGCCTGCGCGACCTGGCCCGGCAGGTCGAAGAGTACATCCGACACCTGGCCGAGCAACAGGGTCTCGAACGCACCCCCCAGGGTTACCAGTTGACGCCCCAGGCCTACCGGCTGTTCCAGGGCAAACTGTTGGACCGGATCTTCAGCACGCTCCAGGCCTCGCGCACCGGTCGGCATCAGGGGCCCGTGATCGGCGAAGGGGCCGTCGAGATGCAGCAGACCAGGCCCTATGAGTTTGGCGACTCGTTGACCAACATGGACATTCCCGCCTCGTTCCAGAATGCCATGCTCCGTGCCGGTCCAGGACTTCCCGTGCGGCTCCATCCCGACGACATCGAAATCCATCGAACCCGCAACGCGCCGAAGTGTGCCACGGTGGTCCTTTTGGACATGAGCGGCTCCATGCGCTACGGCGGACTCTATGTCGACGTCAAGCGCATGGGCCTGGCCCTTGAAGGCTTGATCCGGCGGGAGTTCCCCGGCGACTACCTGCAGTTCATCGAGTTGGCCACGTTCGCCAAGCCGCGTCCTACGAGCGAGGTCGCCACGCTGTTGCCCAAGCCGGTGACGATCTACGATCCAGTCGTGCAGTTACGGGCCGACATGAGCGACCCGAACATCAGCGAGTTCGACATCCCGCCGCACTTCACCAACATCCAGCACGGGCTGCACCTCGCCCGGCGGTTTCTCGCCACTCAAGACACGCCCAACCGGCAGGTGATCCTGATCACCGATGGGCTGCCCACCGCCCACTTCGAGGAGCAAATCCTCTACCTCCTCTACCCGGCCCACCAGCGAACCGAAGACGCGACGATGCGTGAAGGGCAACTGTGTCGTCGCGAGGGGATCACGATCAACATCTTCCTGTTGCCCAGCTGGTCGCAGTCGAGCGAAGACGTTCAGTTCGCCTTTCGCCTCGCCGAATCCACGGCCGGCCGCGTTTTCTTTACCGCCGGCAAGGACCTGGACCGGTACGTGGTCTGGGACTACTTGAGCCGACGACGCGAGGTGATTGGATAGATTTGGGATTTTTGATTTGGGATTTGGGATTTCAAGACAGATAGCGTCCTCTCACCCATCAGACAGCGAGAGGCCCCCCACGCGGCAAATCCCAAATCCCAAATCCCAAATCCCAAATCCCAAATCCCAAATCCCAAATCACTCCTGCCCATCGAGGCCGAAACCGTACTTCACTGGGGCCGCGCCGGGGCGGAAGGTTTCCAGGGTCCAGCGGTACTTGGAGCGGCCGACCAGGTCTTCGCCGCGGCGGAAATACCTGCCGATCTCCTCGCGGTCGACCTCGTCGATCAGGTCCTCCTCAGGCCGGCTGGCATGACGCGAGATGAGCAGCAGATGATACTTGCCGGCGCGGGGCAGGACCGCGTGGAAATTGCCCTCGGCGTTGGCCCGCAGGTAAATTCCCCCGAATTCCTGAAGGCTGCGCAACTCGCGATGGGCCTCCGACGGCGTCGGGTCTTGGGGACGAAGGCCACGGATGGGCAGCGGCTCCGCCGGTGTCTTGTCGTGGGGCAGGATCACAATCACGGCGTCTTCATCGCCAACAAGCGTCCCCTTGCCCGGGTCGTAGACCAGTCGCCCTTCAACGAACACCTGCTCTTGTTCCTCGCCCGCCACCCCCGCGCCATTGACCGGCGCCACGTACGTACTAAGGCGACCAATCACCAGCCCCAACGTGAGCGAGACCACGGCCACCACCACGAACAGGATCCCCTGGATGTAGATCGTTTTCCGCCGGAAGAGGATCCACTCCGAGGCGTCCGGCGACGGAGCTTCCGGCCCTGGGGACTCGGGAGGCAGAGGTTTCGCAGGCGGCGTTTCCGCAGGCGGGAGAACCGACGGCTCCTGCGACGGCGGAGTCAGCGAAGGGGCGATCAGCGGCGGACCAGATCCAGCCAATTCCTCCAGATCGTCGAGAACCATCAACCGGTCGTCTTCCCCGGCCAGATCCTCAGGAGTCTCCGGTGGCGGCAGGGAGAGCGCCGCCTGCTCCAACGCGGCCTGCGCCGTCTCCTCGTCGGGCACGACCTGGATCGCCGCGCAAATCGGACACTCGATGACCGAACCGGCCTTGCGGCTGGCGATGCTCAGCAGGTGGTGACACTCTTGGCACTGAAATCGAATCGCCATCGATGTTCCGCGCAGAAGTAGCTGTCAGGTCTTCGTGTCCGACCGATCCTCAGGCTCCATGAGGGAACGCACTCCCAGCACGAGCACCAGCAGGATCAGATCCAAGACAAAAAGGACGCCGCATCCCAGTGCAATATAGTCTACCACGACGCCCCCCCCGGCGTCACCCATGGCAGCCAGAATCCGGCCCAAGGCCATGAGCAAGCCGAAGCCGATCGCGAGCACGATCGCCACAGCCACGAGAAGAAGCAGAACGCCTTGCGGGATAAGTCTTTGATGCATGTAGGTCTCTCTAATCACGCCAATTTAGCCGACCGTCAAAGTCAGTGTCAATGGTTGTTCGTTTTTCTCGAGGCATCGCAGACAAGCGGCAAGCCGGGGATGCCCGGATGCCGATGCTAAAAGCGTGTCGAGACGGCAAGGTACGCGGGAGCTCCCTCTCGCAGCCGGGACGTAGCGCATCGCGCTTGCCGTGCTTGCATTGCAGTCGGGTCGGAGAAGCATGAACTACCGAAAAGCCATACGCACGCTTTTCATCTATGTCGCCGTGCCATTGTTCTGTGCCGGTGGGCCGGTGGCTTGGTTCTCGGGGCCGAAGTGGTGGTCCGGCCTGACCACCTCGCTGGCCAGCCGGCCGACTACTACCCCTGCAGCAGGGAACGCAAGCGAGGTCAAGCCCTTGCCCGCGATAGAAGCCCCCGACCTCCCCGCGACCCCTGCGATGGCGTCGACTACCTCGGTTGCGACGGGCCCTGTGCCTGCCTCCCCAGATGGCACGCCCCTACACGAGATGGCCGAGGTCTTCCGGTTCGACGTCTCGCCGCGATGGATCGCCGACAACTGGCCCCGCGTTTCCACAGCGTTAGGGCAACTGCAACTACAGGGCTACCGCGTGCCGTTGGTGACCGGTCCGGCCGAAGACGACATCGCTGGGGCATTGACCTATTACTTCAACCCCTGGCAGAAGCTCCAGCGGATCACCTTCATCGGCACCACGGGCGACGTGCGTAAGCTGATCACGATGCTGAGCGCCCAGTTCGGTTTCGCCCGCCGCCTGACCAACGATCCCGGCCAGTTCATCTATGAGGTGCAAGACCCCGCGGGCAAAGCGACCAGCGCCCTGTGGATCCGTCACGTGCCCGTGCTCAAGGCCAGCAAGCCCCGCGAACGCTATGAGATCAACCTGACGATTGAGAGACCCGCGGAGAAGTAAGGGCCCGCTCAACTCTTGGCCCGCGGCTCCACGGGGGGTTCGTATTCGAAATCTTTCCAGACCATCGGACGACGGCGGAGCGGCTCGATGCGGAGCATCACTTCGCCGTTCTGGAAGATGCGAACCGTACCGGTCGACTGGCTGACGGTCACCGCCACGGCTTTGGTCGCCCGACTGATCGCTGCGGCGGCCCAGTGCCGGGCGCCAAGGCCCTTGGAGAGGGTGATCGTCGCGGCCGAGGAATCGACATAGCGGCAGGCGGCCTCGACGGTGGCGTCGGAGGAGACGATGATCGCCCCGTCCATCTGGGCAATCTCCTTGATCCCTTCCCGAACGCGTGGGTCGGCCAGTCCCCGATCCTTGCGGCTGTATCCCCGCACCGGATCAAAACCGACCGGGCGGCTGCTGGCCAACACCTTGCGGGTATCGCCGACGACAAACATTGTGCCGATCGGTTTTCCCTCACGTCCTTCGCGACCGATTTCGACGGCCAGATCGACGACTAGTTTGAGGGTATCCAGCGGCACCCGTGTTTCGAGCCGGCGCAGGTCGCGCCCCGTGAGCCGATCGAGGTGTTCAACCAGATTAACAACGCTGACCGAGTCGATGGCTTCTGCGTCAAAGCCGCTATACATAACAACGACGCTGGAGCCTGGGGCGAGGAGGTCGTCGGCCACCGCTTCAAGAAGGGCCTGAGTGAGACGGTCGTAGACCGGACTATCGGCCATGTCGAGTTCGACGGTCTGCAGGCCCGCGGCCGTCGCCCCTTGGAGTTCCTCGGCCGTATCCGCGGCCACGAGCACTTTTTTGTCGCCCGCCATCGCCTTGAGCCGGGCCCAGTCGGTGGGGCCGGCCAGCAGGACCAGTACCCCATGCGCCCCGGTCACTTCGGCCAGTTGAAGCGCCGTGCTGTAAAGCGTCTTGAAGCGATCGGAGAACCTAACCGGAGTCATGGTTCCCTGGGAGGGGTTCTGGGTGGCAGTTCCGTTTCCAACAGCAGGGCCGGCAAGGTCGGCATGGGGCGAAGCGTCCTCGTCGTGATGCTCGGGCGGCACAACCAGCGACAGTTGTCCCAGAGTCCCCGGCAACAGGGCGGGACCGACCGCTACATAGCCAGGAGTCACTTCGCACGCAGCGCACCGACTCATAAGACCCCGACCCGATCTATGGTATGGTTTTTTCCGGCAGAGGGCAACCGCAACGCGGCGGTGCAACGGAGAGAAGTACGTTAAAACATTCGGCGGAATCGCTCGACAACTGAAACCGGTTTTTCCGGTCCCGGCGTTTCGCCCTTAACATACGCGCGCCATCGTTCGACATCGTTCCCAAAGTCCTGTTCGCCGACCTTGCGGAGCGAGGCCACAGCCCGATATTGCATGGCCGGATCGCGATCATTCAGGACCTGCCCCAAGGCGGTCACCGCGGCCCGATTGCCGGTTTCCCCGAGGGCTTCGGCGGCCGTCAACCGCACGTCAACGTCGACGTCGCTCCCGAGAACGCGGCTCAACTGGCTCACAGCCTCTTCATCGCGGCGACGCCCCCAGGCCTTGCAGGCCGCAATTCGCACATCCGTGTTGGCATCGTTCATGGCCGTACGCAGGACCGAGGCCGCCGCCTCGGTCTTGTACCCTGCCAGCGCCCGGGTGATCTCGGCGCGGATCAACGGATCGTCCTCCTGGCGGTAGACGTCGGCCAGTTCGCGCGAGACCCGTTCCTGTTCGTCCGCCGAGGCCGTGGCCGACTTTTTCGCCACCTGACGCAATAGCGCAATCCGCTCGGCTGGCGAGGGGACCCCCGGAACGACGTCGGTCGTCTTTTCGTTGAACGGCCATGCCGACCAGGCCTTGCTCGCCCCAGTGCCAGCGCAGCCGGTCATCCCGGCCAACGAAAGGCCGACGACCAGCGTCAACACGCAATTGCCGAGGGATCTCGCCATTCGTTGTACTTGGCCTGCTGCCGTCGTGGGTTGAAGATATACCCAAAAGATAAGATTTGAGGGCCGGACTATAGCATCGTCCTCAGCTTCCGCCAAGATGAATCAGGATCCTCGAATCGCTGAACCTGAGGCCTTTGGGCAAACCAGGAAAGCTCCTCTCCCCGCTGGCCTTTCCCCATGGGCTACTTTTTTCTCCGGCGTCAGGCGGTATGATGCTGGAGAGCAGGCAGTGAGCAGGACACGGTGCACAATATCTTATGGGTTTTGACGAACAAGATGGGTAATCAAGTAGGGCGGTGCCGAGCTTGCGAGGCCCGCCAGATCCATGGCAGTGCCGTGGCGGGCCTCGCACGCTCGGCACCGCCCTACCTTAGGACCTTACCGGTTGCGTTCGTCGAACCCCTGAAACGCCGCTAACCACTCCGCTGCCTACTGCGTACAGCCTACTCCAAGGAGCTTTCGCCATGCTAGACCCTCGTGAGCCGGCCGGAAAACGCAATCCGATCGAGGAGTTCCTGCGCCACCTCCCCGGCTTCCGCGGCTATTTCGAGCTAGAGGACCGCCGGGAAAGCGATGCGCTGACTCGGAAGTGGTTGGCCGACCAGTTGGACGGGGCCAAGCGGGCGCTCGACGCCTTGAGCCAGTCGCTGGTCGACCAGGGCCAACTCGACGCCCTGCCACAGATCGACCGGCTCCGCGGACGCCTCGACAAACTGATCGCCCGCATTCGCGGCGCCATGCGGGGTTACAGCGGCTTCTTCGACCGCGTAGAGATCGACGCCGACGCACTGGAACGGGTCTACTTCTACGACCTCGACCTGATGCAGAACGTCGACGCCTGGGTCCAAGCCGCCGGCCAACTCCCCGCGAGCCAAGCCCAATGGGCCGACGCCCTGGCCGACCTCCGGAACCGCCTCGAACAGCTCGATCGCCAGTGGGACGGCCGTGACGAACTGTTTCGCAACATGAAGGAGTAGGCGGCACGCAGTACGCAGAGAGACGCCGATCACTGCCCCCCGTCTTCTACTCAAGCCGTACAACCCACAGCTTCCGCCTGCTGCCTACTATTCCTCACAGGAACCCATCATGATACGCCTCGAAGTCATCCAGTTCTTCGACGAATCCAACCGCTCGTTGATCGCGAGGATCCCGCCGGACGGCTCGGCGGACATCAAGTATGGAGCCCAACTGATCGTCCAGGAAAATCAGGAGGCGATCTTCTTTCGCGACGGGAAGGCGATGGATCGCTTCGGGCCCGGACGCTATACGCTGACCACGGCCAACCTCCCGCTGATCACGCGGCTGCTCACCCTGCCTTGGGAAAAATCGCCCTTCCAGTGCCAGGTCTACTATGTGGGCAAACAGACCTTCCTGGACCAGAAGTGGGGGACCCGGCAGCCGATCACCCTGCGCGACGCCGAATTCGGCATGGTCCGCCTGCGGAGCTTTGGAAAATTCTCGTTCCGCGTGGCCGACTCGACGGTGCTCTTGAACACCCTGGTCGGCACGCAGGGGAAATACACGACGGACGAAGCCACGTCGTTCCTCCGCGACCTGGTCGTCGCCCGGCTGACCGACCTGCTCGGCACGCAGGGGATCAGTCTCCTGGACCTCCCCTCGCGGTATGACGAGATCGCCTCGGCCACCCGGGCGAAAGTGGCCGAGGAATTCGACAAGTACGGCCTGGAACTGGTCGACTTCTTCATCAGCGCGATCACGCCGCCGGAAGAAGTCCAGCGGGCGATCGACGCCCGCAGCGCGATGGGGGCCGTGGGCGACCTGAACGCCTTCATGAAGTACCAGACAGCCCAGAGCATGTCGAAACTGGCCGAACAGAGCGGCGGGGCCAGCGGGCCGATGGGCATGGGCATGGGGGCCGGCTTCGGGATGATGCTCCCCGGCATGATCCAACAGGCGGCCGCCGCCAGCGGTACCGCGGCCGGAACGCCCCGGGCCGCGCCGGCGAGCCCTGCCACGTCACCGCAAACCATGGCCGGCGCTGGAGCAGCTGCCGCTGGCGTGGCGGCCAGCATGATGTCCGGCGACTTCGGCGATCTGGCCCCGGCCGCCGTCGATCCCAAGGCCGTGATCCGCTCCGTGGCCCAAGCCGCCGGCTACACGCTCGACGAGTCGGGCGAGGTCTGGCAGATCACCGTCCCCTTGCAGGCCTTGCGCAAGCAGCGGGTGACCGTCGACTTCGGCCAGCGCGACCCGTCGGGCAACCCCATGGTGGCCTTCTGGTCGATCTGCGGCCCGGCAGCCGAGAAGAACGCCATGCTGCTTTTGCGCTACAACACCCAAATGCTCCACGGGGCCTTCGCCGTTCGCGACGTCGCCGGAGCGTCCAAGGTCGTGCTCCAAGCCAACCAGTTGGCCAACACCCTCGACCCGCTCTCCGTCAGCCGCATCCTCTCGGCAATCGCCTGGCAAGCCGACAAGGTCGAGCAGCGCCTAGTCGGAAACGACGAAAACTAATGCAGAAGGATGAATGCAGAATGCAGAACGAGGAAGACGAGCGTGTGCCACTGCTTGCCTTCCTGGCAAGCAGTGCCGCAGCTCCATGTGCCCTGCATCGCGAGAAACACACCTTGCCGTTCCGACAATGCCACACGGCAGAACGCTTCTGACTGCTGACCGCTGACCGCTGACCACGAGCGTACGGCTGCCCCTAGATTCCCGCCTCCAACGACTGCCCGATGGATCTCATTTCCCTGAAACTAGCCCTCAA
>JBDKTH010000045.1:0-3114 GCA_039680305.1 Thermoguttaceae bacterium
ACACTCGCGCCGACGAGACGATCCGCGACAACTACCAGGACACCATCCGCAACGTGAAGACCGACGAGGTCTCCGAGGCGATCCACACCCCCAAGCTGCTCGGCAACGGTTATGTGACCATCCCGGCTTTTGCCGCGGCGGCGATCCTTGGCCAGTATTTCGACGACCGTCCCTTGGGCCAGGGGCTCGGCCAATGGGGCGAACGCTCGCTGCGCACCGTCGTGGTCGGCGCCCCGCCAATGCTGGCCATGCAATGGCTTACCGGCGCTTCGCGGCCGGGCGAGACAAGTTCCCAGTCGCATTGGAAGCCGTTTGACGACAACAACGGCGTGAGCGGGCATAGTTTCATGGGGGCCGTGCCGTTTATCTCGGCGGCCAAGATGACCGACAATCCCTTCTGGAAAGTCGGCTTCTATGCCGCCTCGACCTTGGCCGGCCTGTCGCGGATCAACGACGACCGCCACTACCCGTCCCAGGTCTTTTTGGGCTGGTGGATGGCCTACGTGGCCGCCACGGCGATCGACCAGACGCAGCGCGACAATGGTAACCTGATTGTCACCCCCGTGGTGACCTCCGACTTCCTCGGCATGAGCCTCGAATATTGCCGGTAGACCGCGGGGAGTTGTTTTCGTCCGTTCTTGCGAGGTAGAATAGGGCCGAGCGTGCGTCCCTCCCACTTCGACCCTCACCTTTGCCAAGGAGCTTTCCCGCCATGCGAAACGGCCTTCCACGTCGTGACTTCCTGAAAACCACCGGCGCTGCCGGAGCCGTGCTGAGCGGCGGGGTCTGGAGCGAACTGCGGGCGGCCGAGTCGAAGTCGCCCAACGAGAAGCTGAACATCGCCGGGATCGGCGCCGGCGGGATGGGCGGCAGCGACCTCCAGATGGCCAGCGCCGACCCGAGCGCCAACATCGTGGCCCTCTGCGACATCGACGACAAGACGCTCGCCAAGGCCTGCGAGCGCTATCCCCAGGCGGTCAAGTACAACGACTTCCGCGAGATGCTCGAAAAGGAAGACAAGCGGATCGACGCCGTGATCGTCGGCACGCCCGACCATATCCACGCCCCGGCCAGCGTGATGGCCATGCGCATGGGCAAGCATTGCTTCTGCGAGAAACCGCTGGGCCACAACGTCTACGAGGTCCGCATGATGACCGAGGTGGCCCGCGAGAAGAAGGTTGCCACGCAGATGGGTACCCTGATCCATGCCACGGCGAACTACCGCCGCGTGGTCGAGCTGGTCAAGAGCGGCACGATCGGGCCGGTCGCCGAGGTGCACGTCTGGTGCGGCAAGGGCTGGGGCGGCGGTGAGCGGCCCACCGACACCCCGCCGGTCCCCTCGCACCTTCACTGGGATCTCTGGCTCGGCCCGGCGCCCCAGCGGCCGTATCATCCCTGCTATCTGCCGGCCAAGTGGCGGCGGTGGTGGGACTTTGGCAACGGCACGCTGGGCGACATGGCCTGCCACCTGATGGACCTGCCCTACTGGGCCTTGGATCTGAAGCATCCCCTGACCGTTGAGGCCCAAGGCCCGGCGGTCCACCCGGAGACCTGCCCGCTGTCGCTCACGGTCGCTTACGAGTATCCGGCCCGCGGCAACCAACCGCCGGTGAAGCTGACCTGGTACGACGGCGAGAATCGGCCGTCGCTCTTGAAAGAAAAGGGGCTCCCGGAGTTGGGCATGGGCGTGTTGTTCGTCGGCACGGACGGGATGCTCCTGGCCGACTACGGCCGGCGCGAGTTGTACCCCAAGGAAAAGTTCGCCACCTTCAAGCCGCCCGCGCCGACGATCCCCGAGTCGATCGGCCATCACAAGGAATGGATTGCGGCCTGCAAAGGCGGCGCCCCGGCCCTGTGCAACTTCGACTACGCCGGCCCACTGAGCGAAGCCGTCCTGTTGGGCACCGTGGCCTATCGCGTCGGCAAGAATCTCCAGTGGGACCCCGTGACCCTAAAGGCCCCCAACTGCCCCGAGGCCGACAAGTATCTCCGCCGTCAGTACCGCGAGGGCTGGAAGCTGTAGGACGCTCACCGTCGTAACGCATGGGGTGGCATGCCGTCACGCGGCGCAGCCGCGGGTCGGCATGTGCCCAAGATACACCCGACCAACATAGGCTGGACACAAAAGGGGAGCAACACGGTTCTTGGATCCAAGTGTCCCCACCGTGAGGCACAAAGCATGCCGACCCGTCGCTGCGCTCCGTGACGGCATGCCACCCGAATTGCCAAATAACTGACCGATATTGCTCGGAGATCGAAGGGGGCAACCAAATGGCCTTCGATAACCCGCCACGGCGAAAGTACAAAACGTGCCGGCGCTACAATGAGCCGGGAGACGCCCATTCGCTCACTTTCTCCTGTTTCCATCGTCATGCGTTTCTGGCCAAAGATCGGCCCCGACTGTGGCTGATCGACGCCTTTCTCGCTGCCCGGAAGAGTTGCCAATTCGACATCTGGGCCTACGTGATCATGCCAGAGCACTGCCATGTGCTGATCTTTCCTCGTAAGGCGAAATACTCGATCAGCCGGATCTGGGAAGCGATCAAGTTGCCCGTAACTCGCAAGGCGAAGAACTACCTTCAGCGAAACTCCCCCGAGGCCCTCCATTGGATGCGCGACATCCAGCCCAATGGCCAGGTAGCCTACCGGTTTTGGCAGCGGGGCGGTGGTTACGATCGGAATCTATTCGAGCCGGATGCGATCCATGCCGAGGTCGAGTATATTCACGCCAATCCTGTCCGGCGTGGCTTGGTGGCACGTGCCGAAGACTGGCCTTGGTCAAGCGCGGCGTGGTATGCTGGTGTGCGGGATGTGCGTTTGGTGCCAGATACAGATTCGCTTCCACCCCTGCATCCGAAATAGACCATGGATCCGCGCTATGCGTGGCGTAGGGTGGCATGCCGTCACACGGCGCAGCCGTGGGTCGGCATGTCCCGGGACATGGCCGACCAACACTGACTGAATATCGAAAAGGGGAAAGGGAGAGCCATCGCTTTCTCACTTGTGCCCGAGGTGGGACGCGAAACCTGCCGCCCCGCGGCGGCGCCGCGTGACGGCATGCCACCCTCCGGCAAACGGGCGTTTCAGTTCCTCTCCAGCCGCAGGCTCCGGATG
>JBDKTH010000073.1:0-5546 GCA_039680305.1 Thermoguttaceae bacterium
GACAAGATCGGTAATCAAGGTAGGGCGGCGCCGAGCTTGCGAGGCCCGCCAGATCCGGGGTGGTGCTGTGGCGGGCCTCGCAAGCTCGGCACCGCCCTACCTTGCCTGCAGTCTAGCGCATGGCCACGAAGGAGTCGGACTTTGCATCACACTTGGGACACTTCGCCGGTGGCGTCGAGCCTTTGTGAACGTACCCACAGACGACGCACTGCCACTTGTCGGCAGGCCCGGCGGCAGCTTTTTCCTGAGTGGTCGCAAAGGCCTTGCTAAAGGCCTCGCCGAACACCATCTCCGCCCGCTGGTCGACCGAGGCGCGCTTCACTTTCCGCAGACACTCTGAGGAACAAAAGGAAACGTCAACGCCGCAAACCTTCGTCCTGATCGCAGGGACGACCTCGTCTCCGCACAGGGGGCAGTGTGTCTGTTTGAACTGCCCGGTGATCACCAACTGGGCGTTGGCCTTGGCTTCGTACTTGGCCCTGTCCTCGCTGAACTTCTCCAGGCACTCGACGCCGGAGAAATAGAGCCGTCCTCCCTTGAAATCGATCGAAGCCTCTTCCGAGACCCGCTCTCCCGTGACCGGGCATCGGGCCGCCCGCAGATTCTTGGAGGGCATGCCCTTCTTCGACTTCTCCCTGTTGCCCGCGGCCTCGCTCGCGAAGGCGACGCCCTCGGCCGGGATCGCATGGGCGGCAGCGATCCCAAACGTCGCCCCGAAGGCTGCCGCCGACGCCCTCAGAAAGGAACGTCGGTCGAGATCTCGCCGGCCGCGAACAAGCGGCTGGTCCTGTTCCAAACACCGGGTTTCGACAATCTGCTTGCGGGCTTCGCTATGCTTGGACATTGGCTCATCCTATCTTGTCTGTATAGTCTCCCATGGTCGCGTCTCGCATTCAATACCCGCCGTCTAGTATATGAAACAAACACGACTCGGGAAATGCAGGGGTCGGATGTCTTCGGTTGCAGAGAACCAAAGCCTCCGGCCCCCCTCGCCTGCCCCTGACAGGGGGCGGTTGACATCGTGCCGTCGGGCGTCAAAACTCAGTCTTATCAGACTTCGGCCGTAGCGGCCCGGCAGGTGAGCCAACGCAATGGCCCCCGGGACCGATCGGCCTGATTCGCAAAGCCCCAACGATTCGGACCCAGGAGCCGACGAACATGCGATGGACGATTCTTGTCTTGGCTGCGGTGGTCGGCCTCTGTTCTCAAGGGTCAGCGGCAACCGATCCGCTCACCCTCGAAGCGCTGCGGCGGATCCACGCCCCGCAAGTCGTCGGCGTGCCGACCGACAACGCGTGCCGCGGGCTGATGGTGATGCCCGACGGGGAGATCCGGCATTATGGGTTCCGGCTCAAGGAGGGCACCAAGGGCCACGCCACGGAGCCGGTCTATCTCTCCAGCCGCGACTGCGGGCTGAGCTGGCGTGAAGTCGTGATCCAAGGCGAGACAGCCGGCTCGATGGTGCGCAGTCCGTGGTCGGGCGATTTTCTCACCGTGCTTTGCAAGCCCGCCAAGGCCGACCGGGAAACGTGGCAGACCGCCTTGAACGGCTGCGACGGCGGCGGGATGTATGTCTTTCGCTCCAGTCAAGGGCCCGAGGGGCCGCTGGAGCATTCGCTGGTCAGCCGCCATATGGGCTTCATGGCCCGGCTGCCGCTCGCTTTGCGCGAACGTCACCGTTGGGTGCAGCCCATCCAGCGACCCGAGGCGAACCCGTACCATCCCGGCGTGCTCTTGTCAGACGACGACGGCCGCACTTGGCGCGAGGTGCTGCTGCCCAGTCCGCCCGCGCATCGGGTCGAGTGGCCGCACGAAGGGGTGCGCTGGCAGAACTACGGCTGCGAACCGACGGTGGTCGAGCTCTCTAGCGGCCGGTTGTGGATGCTGGTCCGCACCTCGCAGGACTGCCACTACGAGTCGTTTTCCGACGACGGCGGCGAGACGTGGACCACGCCCGCCCCGTCGCGCTTTTATGCCACGCTCACCATGCCGCTGCTGTTCCGCATGAGCGACGGCCGGGTGCTGGCCGTCTGGAACAATTCGACGCCGCTGCCCGAGTTGAACCACGACACCCAACCGGGCTTGAACCGGGGGGAGCGTGATGGCACGTGGGAAGATGTCTTTACCAACCGCGACGCGCTGCACGCGGCGATCTCGGCCGACGATGGGCAGACGTGGCGAGGGTTCCGCGAGTTGTATCTCAACGAGCGCCGCAACGACACCGATTTCCGCTCCAGCGGAGGCAACGGCCTATCGCTGGACAAGAGCATCCACCAGTCGCAGGCCGTCGAACTGCCGGAGAAAAAGATCCTCCTGGCCTTTGGCCAGCACCCGCGCTGCCGCCGGCTCGTGATCTTTGATCCGGACTGGCTGCTTGAAACCGAACGCAAGGACGATTTTTCTCTCGGCCTCAATGGATGGTCGGTGCAACAGTATCTCAAGAGCATCCCGGGCAACTTCCGGGGCGTGAGCGGGCACTGTGCCTACAATCGCCGGGCGGGCGCCTCGCTGGTTCCGCACCCGGACGGCCAGCCCCGCGAGGTGCTCCAGGTGGCCCGACACCCCGACCCGCGGCTTCTCAACGAGGCCCAAGGCGCGGTCTGGAATTTCCCCGCCTGGCCGCGGGGCAGTCTCAAGCTGCGTCTGCGCATGCCCCAAGGCTCGCAAGGGATGCAGATCTGCCTGGTCGACCGCTGGTTCAACCCGATCGATCCGGTCGTGGCCCACTTTGCCCAGCACGTCCTGCGGCTCGACGCGGCCGGGCGGATCAACACCGTCCCCAGCCTGAAGCCCGACACCTGGGCCGACCTGGAAATCCGTTGGGACAAGGACACCGCCCGCTTCCGCGTCTCCGGCGCCGCCTGGCATCCGCTCCCCCGCATCTTCCCGACCCGCAACGGGATCAGCTACCTCCATTTGCAGAGTGCGGCAACGGAAGCGGATCCGAGCGGGGTTCTGATCGAGTCGGTGTCGGCGGTGGCGGAGGAGTAGAGGAGGGGACACTCGATGCAGAAGGATCGACTCTACACATTCGTTTTGGAATACGATGGAATGAAGACGTACGAATTACCCGTCTCCTTTACGCATTGACGCTTCAGGTATGTGCGGCAACAGGATTTCAGTACTGGACGTGCCCTTTTTTCGAGACGCTGCGGCGTACCTGACTGAGTGGCTTGACCACAACATGCCCGCCGTCTCCCCAGGACGATATGACGCGTTAGAGCCCGGGCTGGGTCATCGACGCTCTGTCGAATGGATCGTTAACGAAAACACCTGTAAAGAGCATTGGAATGAGGTGTGGTTCCAGGATGGTATCGTGGCGTTCGCTCTAGTCGCTCTTGAGCGAGAGGGGGCCGTGTATCTCGAAGACAGCGGCGCTGAAAGAGTCAAGCTCCATTTTAGGAACGGCGAGGTACTCTCCCTGGAGGAGTTTAGATCTGGCGAACTCATCCCGGAGTACAAGCATGCCCCCGGATTTCGCGATTTGAACTGGGGATGTGTCGCGGTTATGGCCCGCAGTCTAGAAAAGTACTCGTAGTGCATGGCTATCGATTAAGACAAGCTTGTAGTTGGCTATAGTCCGAGAGGATTGGGACTCCAAGATCTGGAGCGGAGGCGAGGGGGGTAAGAAAGAGGGGATGCCTCGAAGTGTTGTAGGGTTGGATTTCCCCGAAACGGAATCCTTTTTACAACGTGGAAGGTCATCCCCTATGGCAAGAAGAGTCTATCAAACGGTCGCTGTCAAGAAGGTCTCGGTAGAACAGGTCCTGGCGTCGCTGGCGGAGGGGCCGGTGGAGGCGGGCGTGGATATCGGAAAGGAGGTGCTGGTAACGGTTCTGCGGGACAGGGCGGGGAAGTTCGCCAAGGGCTGGAAGACGCGGCAGCCGGGCGAATTGCGGGCGTTGGTGGGGGTGTTGGCCGAGGTCGCGCGGCGGCGATGGAATCGACGGGGACCTACGGGGACGCCTTGCGGCAGGCCTTGGCCGACGCGGGGGTGACGGTCCAGCGGGGCAGCGGCAAGGCGGTCAAGGACTATGCGGAGATCTTCGACGGGGTCCCCAGCAACCACGACGGCAAGGACGCGGCGATCCTCGCGGAGCTGGCGGCGATCGGCAAGGGGCGGGCGTGGCCCTACCAGCCCCGCAGTGCCTGGGAAGGGCAACTGGCGCGGTGGGTCGGATGGCTCGACACGCAGCAGCAGATCCAGCAGATGTGGCTGGGGCGTCTGGAGGGCCTCTTGGCCCGGCACTGGCCGGAGGCGACGCGGCTGCTGAAGCTTTCCAGCGCGACCTTGCAGCGGGCGTTGGTGGAGTACGGCGATCCGCAGCGGCTTGCCGCGGACGCCGAGGCCGCGGCCCGCTTGCGGCGCTGGGGCGGGCGGTTCCTTGAGGAAGCGAAGGTGACGGCCCTGGTGGAGGCGGCCCGCACGACAGTCGGCGTGCGGATGACCGAGGAGGACCGCCAGCAACTGCAGGTCTACGCCGGCGAAGCCCTCCAGACGGCGCGGGAGATCCGCCGGGCCGAGCGGGCCTTGGAGCAACTGGCCCCGGAGGACGAGACGGTCCAGCGTCAGGCGGCGGTGGTCGGGGTGACGACGGCCTGCGTGTTGCGAGTCGCCGTGGGGAGCGTACAGGCGTACGCCAGCGGCGAGGCGTACCGCAAGGCGTTGGGACTGAACCTCAAGGAACGCAGCAGCGGCAAGTACCAGGGGAAGCTCAAGCTGACCAAGCGCGGCCCTTCCTTGGCGCGACGCTGGCTGCACTTCGCGGCGCTGCGGATCCTCCAGAAACCGCCGGTGCGCGGCTGGTTCGAGGCGAAGAAGGCCCGCGACGGCGGCCAGGGACTCAAGGCGGTGATCGGCGTGACGCGGAAGCTGGCCTTGGCCTTGTACGCGGTCGGGGCCCGCGGCGAGCCGTTTGAGTTGGAACGTTTGTTTGCCAATCGGCAGCGGCCCCCGCGAACCAGGGCCGGACGCCGTTTGGAGACGAGCACGAGGTGAACGCGGCCCTTGCCGCTTCGAACAGAAAACCATGGAGGACGGGCCACGCGCCCGGGACGAACCAGCGTTGAGCGATCGGAAATCCAGGACGGCTAGGCCACCTTCCACCCACCCTGTGCGCCCGTTTGCGGAGCGCCTTTCGTAGTATCGAGGGGCCTGGCAGCCTGGGCTTGGTCAAATCTCCGATGTAGCCAATTCGATGCTCCCAGCGAGACATCCGAGGAACAAAAGGTTGGAGCTACCCAAGCGAAGCTGCCACCGTCCGTTCCGCCCGCTCAACCTTGACCGCCCGTGCCCTCCCTCCTCCCCACCCCAATCCACACGCCCGCTCCGATCTGACGCTCCGCGTCAAATCGCCGCTGATCGTGTGGATCCACGGAGAGACATCCCTCCAAAAAATACTCCCTTGACCGTTCTAGAAAAGGGTGGGTCGAGCGGACCAAAGCCACACGCTCGGATCCACAACGAACCTCCACCGAAGCGACAGGGTCGGGCCAGCCGCCAATCGAGCGAGCCCCACCAGAATCACGCAAGCTCATTCAGGGAC
>JBDKTH010000329.1:0-4052 GCA_039680305.1 Thermoguttaceae bacterium
TCGGCACCGCCCTACAATGGGGGCAAACCATGCCGGAATACCGGCGCTACTTCGTGCCAGGGGGAACGTTCTTCTTCACCCTTGTCGCTGATCAGCGGCGGCCGATCCTGACCAGCCAGTTGGGGAGAAGATGTCTCCGAGCCTCATTCGAACGGGAGCGAGGGAAACGCCCCTTTGAACTCGTGGCGTTCGTGCTGCTGCCCGAACACCTCCACACCATTGGGACCTTGCCACGAGGCGACGCGGACTATCCACTCCGCTGGCAAAAGATCCAAGAATACTTCACGCGAGACTTCTTGGCTGGGGGCGGCGAGGAGGGGACTCGCAGCCCGTCGCTTCAACGACGCCGCGAACGGGCGATCTGGCAACCGCGGTACTGGGAACACACATGCATCACGGAAACGGATCTCAAGAATCATCTGGACTACGTGCATTGGAACCCGGTCAAGCATGGCCTTGTGCGCCGCGTGCGCGACTATCCCTGGTCGTCCTTCCACCGCTTCCAAGCCCTTGGCGAATATGATCCAGACTGGGGCGGTGAGGACCCATGTCCAGACCTCGGCATCCCCGAAGCCTTCTGGTAGGGCGGCGCCGAGCGTGCGAGGCCCGCCAGGTCAGGGGCAGTGCCATGGCGGGCCTCGCAAGCTCGGCACCGCCCTACCAGAAGGCTCTACCAATACCGCTCCAAGTGCACCTGTCCCGGCGTTTTCTTGGTATGCTCCTGAAAGCCTTCGGTGGCCAACAAGCGGAGCATGTCTTCGATCATCGACGGATTGCCGCAGAGAAAGATGTGCGTGTTCCCGGGCATCGGCTGGAAGCCCCAGAGGCGGTCGATGATCCGCTTGTTCCACACGTCCTGGCAGTAGCCGATCATTCCACCCCAGGGCGCCGGCTCTTCCTTGGGCCGGCTGATGATCGGCACATAGTCGAACTGCGGGCTGAGCCGCTGGAGTGCGACCAGTTCCGCCTGATAGGCCAGGTCCCAGGAATGCCGGGCACCGTGGACCACGGCAAAGCGGCGGCTGACCTGCGGCGTGAGGATGGTCCGCATCATGCTCATGTAGGGGGCGATGCCAGTGCCCGTGGCTAAGAGGATCACATGGGCATCCTCCGGCGTTTCTTCGAGCGTGAACACGCCCGTGATCTTCCGCCCCAGCCAGACCGGATCGCCGACCTTCAGGGCAAACAGTCGCGGCGTCAGTGCACCGCCGTGGACCAGCGCAAGGTAGAATTCCAGGTACTCGCGTGCCCGAGAGGAGGACGCGATCGAGTAGGCTCGCAGGATCAGCCGATCGGCTGCTGGCGGCTCGTCCTCCGTCTCCGCGCCCAGACACCTCGGCGCGCAGCCGGGCAGGCCCAGCACCACATACTGTCCGGGCACAAATTCCGGCAGTTCCCAGCCCACCGGCGCCACGCGGAGGATGATCAGCCCGGGGGCGACTTCCGTGCGGTGGGTCACGACGGCATTCAGCGTTGGCAGCTTCTTCTCAGCCATGCTCCCTGCGGCCTTTCTTCGATAAAGACAGCTCAATAGCCATCCCACGGCCATTATAGGAGTTCCACCTAGGGACAGCCCGGTCAGATTCCCGATCGGCCGAGGACTTCCACTTCCAAGAACCTGCAATCCCCAGGCCCCCTTTTTGACTTCTGGCAACTTATTGCAACAATGCTTGTCAGAATTCATGCCGAGCGAGCGGTTGGGTCATGGCAAGGCCGCGTCCGGCCCCGGGCGTTTCTTGGGCCTTGCCGCCTCGTTGTCCCAGCCGCCTGGGCCCTAAACTCACACACGAGCCGGAGGTAGCCAAAGTGTCCAGAAACCAGCAGTCGCCCCTGTCGCGGAGAGGGTTCGTTCGTCAGACGGGACTCTTGGCCGGCGGAATCGTTTTGGGAGCAGGACTCCCGCCACTCCCGGGTGCGGAGCCGGCATCCGCTTCGCCCGCCGGTCCGTTGCCGCAGCGCGTCTTGGGCCGCACGGGCGTTTCGGTGACGACCTTCACCTTGGGGACCGCGCCTTGCGGATCGGCCGAGGGTGTTTCGCCTCGCGAGATCGCCGACATCGTCAACGTCGCACTGGATGAAGGGGTTAACTCCATCGACACGGCTCCGGCCTATGTGAAAGCCGAGGAAGGCGTGGGACTAGGGCTGGGGAAACGTCGCAGCGGGGTCTTTCTGGCCACGAAAGTCGCTGCCGACACGATCGAGGATGCCGAGAAGTCGCTTGCCAAATCGCTGCGATTGCTCAAGACGGATTACCTGGACCTGGTCTACTACCACAGCCTCGGCAACCGGAAGATTCAAGGCGCGAGGGAGGCCGAAGGCGTCTTCACCTGGTTGGCCAAACAGAAGAAGGCCGGCAAGGCTCGGTTCCTCGGCGTCTCCGGCCATAACCTGCCCGGTCGGTTTCCCGCCTTCCTCGAAAGCGGCGAGGTCGATGTGCTTTTGACGATCGTCAACTTTGTCGATCGCCACACCTACCGCTTTGAAGAGGATGTCCTGCCGATCGCCAGCAAGCACAAGATCGGCATCGTTGCCATGAAGGTGTTTGGAGGCGCTCGCCAGAAGAGCGGCGGGTACAAGAATCCCAAGTCGCCTCCCCAGATGGACCCAAAGCACTTGGAACTGGCCGTGCGGTATTCGTTGAGCACCCCGGGCGTCACGACGCTCAACCTCGGCGTCCAGAACGCCGACCAGGTCCGCAAGAACGTCCAGATGCTCAAGACCTTCCAGCCCCTGCCCCCCGACGAATACCAGGCCGCCATCGCCCTTGGCAAGCCGCTGGCCTCCCAGTGGGGTGAACACTTCGGCCCCCTCCGCGAAGCGTCCGCCTAGCCCGGCCGCCGTCCGGAGCAAGAAAAGCAGCAGGCGCGCCTCAAACAATGTTGCCAAATTCCCGTTTCTGTTCGAGACTATCGTGCCGCGAGCCCAACTTCGGCCCGAAGGTGGCCAGGGCTTCGGGCGGAAGTGAGAGTCGCGAGTCGGCCATTGCGTAACTCCTGGTCCGCAAGGAGGTTACGATAATGAACTGGACTGCGACCCGGAACAGGCGGGTGGTTGCCGTGGAGCGGCGTTTTGAACGCTCCCGGCTGTCCGAGGACGTTTTGGCGTCGGCCTACGAGCGCGTGGTGCCCGTCATCCGCCGATCGGCGGGACGTCCTCAGGAGCATCCCTACCCCTGGTCTGTCGGCAGGCAGCCGCGACAGGCAAGGAGGGCTTCGTCATGAAGAGGTCGCAAGCGATGGTTCCGGCGCTCTATGCGCGTGTTTCTTCGGAGCAGCAGGCCGAAGCGGCGACGATCGACAGCCAAGTGGCGGCGCTTGCGCAGCGGATCGCCGAGGATGGTTTGGCCTTGTCCGCCGAGATGCAATTTCTCGACGAGGGCTACAGCGGGGCAACGCTGATCCGCCCCGCGCTCGAGCGCTTGCGCGACCTGGCGGCGATGGGCGCGGTCGATCGCGTGTACGTTCACAGTCCCGATCGGCTGGCGCGGAAGTATGCGTATCAGGTCCTGCTTCTGGACGAGTTCCAACAAGGCGGGGTCGAGGTGGTGTTTCTCAATCATCCCCTGGGCAAGACTCCGGAAGAGGACCTGCTGTTGCAGGTCCAAGGCATGGTGGCGGAATTCGAACGCGCCAAGATCCTCGAACGGAGTCGTCGGGGAAAGCTGCACGCCGCGCGGCTGGGTTCGGTGAATGTCCTCAGCGGCGCCCCCTACGGTTATCGTTATGTGAGTTGCCGTGAAGGAGACGGCGCAGCGCGCTATGAGATCGTGCTCGAGGAGGCCCGCGTCATTCGCTGGATCTTCGAATGGGTTGGGCGCGAGGGGCTCTCGCTTGGCGAGGTGTGTCGCCGGTTGCAGGAACGTGGGATTCCCTCGCCGACGGGGAAGAGCGTCTGGAGCCGCGCCACGGTGCGGGGCCATCTCAAGAACTCCGCGTATCGGGGAACGGCCCTCTTCGGCAAAACGCGCGTGGGGCCCCCGCGGCCGCGTTTACGGGCCCAACGGGGCCGCCCGGAGCAACCCCGGCGTCCGCACTCGAGCTACGAGGTCCCCG
>JBDKTH010000059.1:0-2842 GCA_039680305.1 Thermoguttaceae bacterium
AAATAGTCGGGCTCGGTGCTCAAGGCGCAGTCGCTGCCGTACTGGATCGCATAGTCGTGGTAGACGGCGGTGAAAAGCGGCAGGAGCATCACCGGCGGCTGATACCCGCCGCGAGTCACGTCGAGCGTCAGGAAGCCGTCGAACTTGTCGAGATAAATCTCGCAGATTTCCTCGGTCGTGAAGAACGCCTGCGGCTTCTTCGCTCGGATCCGGCGCCGCAGATCTTCCATGAGCTGCCGATTGCCCTGGCCCCAGGAGTTGCCGCCGTGAATCGTATGCCCATGCGACTTGTCGTGGCACGGGCGGGCCTGGCCGGCGGACAGAACGTCGAGATAGACGCCGTCCACGCCATAGTCCCAGACCAGTTTGCTGGTGAAATCAAAAACCTTTTCTTGCCAGGTCTTGGCGGCCGGACACATGTCGGCATACTGGTTCGGGCCGATCACGCCCCGATAGACGTCGCCGTTTTCCTGCTTGGCCGCGGCGGCCTCCGCCCGCTCGCGACGCCAGCACTGGGTGTCCATGTCCCAGATCGTGCCCTGAGTGTAAGGCATTACCGCGGCGCCGAGGGCCTGCATGTCGGCGACCGCCCGCTGGAAGCCGGGCTTGGCCGGAAGCATCTCCGGGTAGTTGTCGTCAAAATTGCTGATCGGATAGCGGTAGTAGTGGACCGACATGGGCACCTGGAGGTATTGCTGATGGTCCCAGACCTCCTGGAGCACCTTGCCCGGCTCGTTGTAGTACTTGAGCCACATCGCCACCTGCTTGAACTTCTCGGGGATCGACTTGCGATCGGCGATCTTCCCCTCGCGGCACCACGGCTGCTGGAGCGCCCACTGGCGATAGATCGCGGCCGCATCCTGCCAGTCGCCGGCAAACGTGCCGAGGATCTGCGTGTAGGGAAGCTCGTAAGAGAGCGGCGTGGGCGTCGGCACAGGGGCCAGGTGGGTCGCCTGCCACTGCCCCCGGGCTTTGCGTGCATCGGCCGTCCACTGCCAACGCTTCAGCCAGCAATCGCTATCGTACGAGGCCAGGTAGAGCCCCGTGCCGCCGCTGGAAAGCGACCAGAACTGCATCGAGCCGCTCACCGGATAGCCCAGCGCGTAGCGAGGCAGCCGGCCAACCGGGTCCAGACAGTAGCGGCCCCAGTAGCACGGGATCGTTAGCATGTCGTCGGCCGAGTTCCGCTTGATCCCGCCAAGCCGGGGAAAGTCGACTTCCCACAGGTCAAGCGCCTTGTCGGTCCACTGGACCGAAAGCCTCCACTGCGACAGGCGGCTCGTCTTCTCCAACGTGCCGACGGCCTTGACCCGGGCCTTGCCTTGGCCCACCTTGAGGTCCGCCCACGTCACTGTGGCCTGACGCGTCTCGCCCTCCGTGTCCAGCCGGGCCGATCGCTGGCAATCGTCGGTCGCGGTCGCCTTGAGCTGAGTTCCATCGGCCGCGTGCCAGCGGATTTCCCAGAGCGGGAGCGCTTCGCCATCGAGAAACGTCCGGCCGGCGGCCCGATCCTCGATCTGCCCCAGCCCGAACCCACGGCTCTCCTGGAGAGTGATCCGCAGGTGCTCGTTTTCCAGCACCACGTCGGCCGCGTGGACCGGCGTGATGCTTATCAGCGTGGCGAGGACGAACAGGCTCAGCAGGAGTCGGCGCATCGAAAAAACCTTCCTATCGGTAGATTCTTAGACGGTTCGGCATCATCTCTTGGAAGCGTTGGACGCCCGCATCGGTCACCTTCGTGCCGGTCAGGTGCAACGTTCGCAGGTGTTTCAGGCCTTGCAGATGCTTGAGGCCCTCATCGGTCACGGCGGTCGCGCCAAGGTGCAGCAGTTCCAAATTGGCCAACGGCTCCAGGTGCACCAGGCCGGCGTCGGTCACGCCGGTGCCGTTGAGGTGCAGCCACTGGAGACGGCCGAGCGGGGCCAATGGGGCCAGGTCGGCGTCGCACACCCGGGTTTGGGAAAGGTCCAGCGTGATCACCTCGCCTTGCTCATCCCGTTTGGCAAACCCGGCCACGTCCAGGGCCTCGGCCACGCTTCGGTGCTGGAGCGTCACGAGCAGGTGCATGATCCCGGCGAGCGTGCACTGGGTGCGCTCGACGCGAAGCCTTTGCAGGCGCGTCAACGATTTCAACGATACCAGCCCGGCGTCGCTGGTGTGAGTTCCGCGAAGCGAAAGCGTCGTCAGTTCGCACAGGTCTTGAAGACGAGCCAGCCCCGGATCGCACACTGCCGTGTCGTCGAGCCAGAGCCGCTGGAGATGCGTCAGCGTCTGGAGGTGCTCCAGCCCGGCGTCGGTGATCTTGCCCCGGTTCAAGGCAAGCCACTCAAGATGGTCGAAGTCCTCCAGGCAAGCCAGGCTTGCGTCGGTCAGGTTGGGACACGGTCGGCAAAGCAGCTGGAAATTGGCCAGCCCTTCGAGCAGTTCGACCTCCGTAAGCTTCACGCCGGTGACCGTGCCAAAGAAATCGATGCCGAGGAGCCGGTTCAGCCATGCGGGTCCCGCGGGCTCACCACTGGCCAGTTCGCCGGACGGCTGGTAGCGGCAGTCATAGAAGATCCAGCCCCCCAGCTGGCGAACGGCCGCCGAGGTCTGCTGTTGGCGCCGGGCCCCCGGCAGCTTGACGGCCAGCACCCCCAGGCCGACGAGCCCGACCAGGGTCAGGGCCCAGGCCGTCCTGCGAGGGAATCGCCATCGGCGAGCTGGAGGGGGAGAAGGCTCGGTCATTCAGACTAATTCCAGAAGGGACTTGCCGCGTTTGAATCAGGTATCCGTTCTAGTCTAACAGCTTTCGTGAAAGGATGCAGTAAGGTAGGGCGAGCTTGCTGCCCTGCCGACCGCT
>JBDKTH010000018.1:0-4531 GCA_039680305.1 Thermoguttaceae bacterium
AAGCGGACGTCCTTCAGGCCGCCAAATCCGACCACGGGCGTGTTCATGAGCTTCCGCTTCTGGGTGAAGTAGCTGGCCAACTGGGCGGCCGCCTCACACATGATTACGCCCGGCATCAGGGGAACGCCCGGGAAGTGGCCGCGAGTCCAAAATTCATCCGGCCGCAGGTCTTTATAGCCGACGCAGATGCAACGCTCGGGATCTTCGTAGCAGACCGCCGTCAACTGTTCCATCTCAAAGCGCTGGCGATTGTAGCGACGGATCTCTTCGACGTCAGCGATGACGTTGTTCAGATCGTATTCGGAGGGGTCGAGGATCAGTTGTTTCGGCACACTTCACTCCTTCGTAGCAAATCAGGGACCACGGGGAGCCGACAGGGGCGAACGACGGCAGGCTCCAGACGGGCCTGGCCACTCAGGTCTTGACCGCCCATCGCTTGGCCCGGCGGCTCTTGGCGTTGGCGGGACGCTTTCCGTGGTTGGCTTTCTTCAACTTGCGCTGCGGCTTGGCCATGGCAAATTCATCCGAGTAAGTTGGTTGGGTTAGGGTTAGAATCGTTAACTTTACCATCCACGGCCCGGGTTGTGAAGACGGCTCTCACGACGGCGGCCGGAAGAAACCGGTCGGCCATCCTCGTCCTCTAATCGAGGGGGTGGCGTGGCGGGTGGGCCAGCTTGCCAGGTTGTCTTATTCGACAGAATCGCCGGACCGTATTGAGTGTCACGTGGAGCAGGTCGAGACGCCCGCCCGTCGTGGGCAAAAGGGGTGGAACGGGAATTGCTTACTCTAGTACGAGAGTCACCGTTTCTCTGTTTTCAGGAGATTCTCGCCATGGAGTTAAGCCACCGATTACCCTGGGCCGCTCTACTGCTGGTATGGGGGGTGGCCTGGGTTCCCGCCCTTCAAGCCGCTGACGCGAGCGATGTGTCTGGCAACCCGCCGGCACCTCAGAAGGAACTGGACAAAGGCTGGCAACAGCCCCCAGAGCGTTATGGGACCTGGATGAACTCCCCTGATCCCCGCGACCAGCAGTACCGAACCGCCGATCCTCCAGTGGCGGGGACTGTGCCGCCGGTCGTTCAACCGCAAGGGGGAGGTGTGCCGCAGGGAGTCTATCAGGTGCCCAGGCCCACGGGAATGCCACCCGTCCAAGTCGTCGCCCCACCGATGCCCGTACCGCCGGCCGTCGCACCACCGCCACCCATGCTGGACGCGGATGTCGTCCGGTTGGCGACCAGCGTCCAGGGGGAACTGGTGGAGATCCGCGGTTGGCTCCAGCGGCTGGGGCTTGGCCCGTTGGTTGGCGAATTGGGGGTGGTCGCAGGCACGGCCGAGAAGCTGGTCAACCTGGCTGCTCAACGAGCAGATCGCTCGGCCTTGGCTGCTCAGTTCGCTCTGTACAAACTGACGTGGCAGCGTGTATCGACCCGTCTGAAGGCCTTGCCCCAGGCCGACCCTTGGCTGGTGGGACACGTCGATGCCGTGGAGCGATCCACCGCCCTGCTGCAGGAGTTGCTCTTGGTTGGGCCGGGCGGGGTCTATGATCGGGCGAAGGTGGGCGCACTGACCGTCCAACTGGCCGACGTCACCGGGCAAGTGCTTCGCGTCGTGCGGGTCGCCGCGCCGGGAGCACCTGGCGGACCCGACCTCTACGCCAGCGCCCAGCGGGTCAAAGCCCTGGCTGACGGTCTGGCCGAGGCCGTTCAACAGGACATCGCTTTCACGGTGGTGGTCGAGCAGTACGGGCAGTTTGCCGACGCGTGGGGCCGATTGATGGGCTGGTTGAAGCCGCCCTCGCCGCTTGCCCCGCAGGTGCGGCCGTTGGTCCTGGAGGTCTGCCGGATCGACGCGGCCCTGACCCGCGGACTGTTGGTCGAACCGCCGGGATGTAGCATTCAGCAGCGTCGGCTCGGGCTGGCGGCAAGCATCACGCGGGAAGGCGATGCGTTGGTGGCCTCGCTGCTGGCGCAACTGCTCGCCAGCGCCGACCCCGTGCAAGCCGCCGAGGATTTTGCCCGTTCGGCCGAAGGCCTTCGCCTCTGGATCGAGGCCCATCCGGTGCCGACGATCAACATCGGCCGCCCCGAGGTGGTTGCCGTCACGTCCGCCTGGCGGCGCCTGGCAAACCAGATGGAACGTCTCGATCGCGCCCGATTCCCCGAGGCTTTCCTGATTGCCGAGCGGATTCGCGGGGAAGTGGATCTGCTGCTGCGGGTCCTCCAGGATTGACTATCGGGGGGATTGGGTTTGACGTCGAGCGACAGAGTGAGCGTGCCTCGGCGAATTCTCCCCCCTGAGTTAGCGAGAGAATTGTGGAAAGCCTCACGTGTTGTGTTGCGAATTTTCCGACGCGTGCAAAAGTTGCAAATCTAGTCTACCATTTCAGTTCGGATAAGTCTAATCGCCGTAAGTCTTCTAGTAAGAAATAGGGGGTGTGTTCGACAATTCCACCCCTTCTAGTGTTAAGGAAGGATTTCGTATACTTCTCGATGGTGTCCACCCGGATGGTTTAGTCATCCCTATGACGGCCCGTCAGGTGTGGTCAACAACGTTGCGTTTTTCCCGTTTGGCTGGCTGTCGGAGCGGAAGAAGGGGCGGTCAGGGCTGACTGCGCAAGGGGCTGCCGCATCGGGTGCGCCGAGAGCGTCGAAGAACGTGGTGTGAATAGGCCCACGCAAAGACGCAGCGACGCGGAGAAGAGTCGCCGACGCTTGAGGTGCTGGCGTGCTAGAGAATGGCCGAATTGTCAAGGATCAAGGGGCTAGCGTTTCGGCTGCCAGGGGTGAGTCTAGCAGATCGGCTGGCCTAATTTCCAGTTTTTTTTCCGCCGGGTGTCGCACGGCCGTTCCTGCGGCAATCCTGGGCTTAGGGTCTGTTCCGGAAACCTGCCGCCGCATGAGCGGCGTAGGGACGTAGCCGGGGACGTAAGTCCCCGGAATAGGGCGGACAAAGCGACTTTCTCGAACCGCGCAGCGGTGGCGTAGGGGCTATGTCACCGCTGCGCGGTTCACAGAGGAATGGCAAGCCAGACTTCCGGGGACTTACGTCCCCGGCTCCTCGCCTTGGCCGCTGCGCGGCCGACAACTTTCCAGATAGTCTCTTAGTCCTTTTGGAGGGCAAGCGTTCCCAGGTCGAGCGGTTGGCTGATCTGGCGAGCATCGGTGGGCGGAACCGAGAAACGGTGGTTCGACAGGTGACCGGCCCGATGTTGACTGAAATGGACCATCAGGACGTAGTCGCCCGGGGGCATGTCGTCGATGCGGAAGGAGCCGTCGCGGGCGACACTGGCCGAAAAGGCGGGACTTTCCATGCGAAGCTCTTCATAGGCCTGGCGGGCTGCCTGCCAGGCCTTGCGGCGTTCGGGGTTGTTCTCGATGCCGTCGGGAGGTGGGGGACCGGGCAGATTCAACTGCACATCAACCAGGGCGAAGTTCCACAACACCTTTTCCCTATATCCCGCCGGGCCGGTCAGTTTGCCGATGACCGGCCGGCCCGAGCCGCCGAGATCGATGCGGGTTGTTTTGCCCGCGGGGAAATCCGCGGAGACCGTGGCTGATGACGTGACCGCGGTTGCTCCATCCTCTACCGTGAGCGTGATTTGGCGGCCGATGCGTGCCTTGCCCGGAAACACCCGCTCGAAGACGAACCGCCCATCGGCGCCCGTCGTTACGTCGTGACGCGTGAAGATGCTTGGCACGTCGTTCCCATACGAGTGGATGATGCGGGTATTGATCGTGATCGGCACGTTGGCGACGGGCTTCGATGCGACGCGGAAGGTTCCTTCGACTCTTGCCCAGGCCGTGAGAGAGATTTTGCCCGGAAGTTCTTGTTCGTCAGACTTGAGGTAAGCGAATCCTGAAGGGTGTGTGATGACGAGTTGGTAGTCGCCCTCCGGCGAGGAAAAGCGAAAGCGTCCTGCGTCGTCGGTATCAGATCGCGCCGCGTAGGTGGAGCCATCGTCGATCGTCCCGTTGGCGACACTGATCTGCGAGCCCGCGATGCCGAGGGCAACCTTGGCCCCGGCGGCGGGCTGGCCCTCGGGCGTAAGCACAGTCGCCGCGATGTTTTCGGCTTCTGTTAATTCAAAGTCGATTTGAACCGTCCCCTCGGTGCTTCTGATTTCCCGCGACACGGCGACCCGAGAGCCCTCGGCCTCGATCCGCACCAGATGGGCCAGATAGCCGCGGTCGGGGCGCAGACGGTATTGGCCGTCTTTTGCCAGGAAACTCTCGCCTCGCGCCCAGTTCATGTGCGACGGGCTGGAGCGAATCCCCGGGACGACTCGGAACGACTTGACGGGCTCTTGGGTTTTCGCGTCGATCACGCGTCCCGAAATCACCACGGGGGCTGGGAGGCGGATGGCGTATTCCTCATCCCGGGCGACGAACGGTTGCTCGGGAAGCTGCATGCCCCCCGGCGGGCAGATGTCGGCCCGGAACTCGTCCAGCGGCGCCTCGTTCCATTGCCACACCCCATTCTTGTCGGTGTGATCGTTGACATGGTCGAATTCAAAATACTGGAAGCGGCCACG
>JBDKTH010001253.1:0-3160 GCA_039680305.1 Thermoguttaceae bacterium
GGCGTTGCTATCGGCATCGGTAATCATGTCCACACCAGCCACACTGCTGAGGATCTCTAGGATCGTATTGCCGCTGTTGGTGGTGTCGCTATCGCCGATCGCCGTCAGTTTCGCATCACCCGACGAATTCAGCACCGGTGCGTCATTGGTGCCGTCGATCGTGATTGCCACGTCCTTCGAGGCCGTGAGCGCGCTTCCGGTGCCGCTCTGCCCTTGGTCGTTGACGGTGATCGTGAGCGTGACCGTGCCGGTCCACTCGCCCGACAGCGGAATGAAGGACAGGCCGCCCAGGGCCGCATTCACCTTGGCGACCGTCCCGGTGAAGGTCATCGTGTAAGTGTTGTTCGCGCCCGCGGTGATCGTCAGGTCGGTGGTGCTTGCCAGCTTGAGCGTCCCCTGGCCCTGGGGAACGCTGAGCGTTACCTGAACGAGGTTCTCGCCGGCGTCGACATCCGCAATCGTGATCGTCCGACTGGCGGTGTTGAACGGCAACTCGGTGCATTCGCTGGACGTCACGGTCGCCGGAGCCTGGATGGTCGGCGCATCGTTGACGGCGGTGACTGTGATCGCAAGCTGGTTGGTGGTGACCCCGCGCTCGCCGCTCCCGGTATTCCCCTCGTCGTCGGTTTCGATCTGCACTGTGGCGGAGCCGCTGTAGCCCGCTTCCGGCGTGAACTTCATCCCATTCAACGCATTGTTGATCGCCGTGACGGTTCCCCGGATGGTGACTCCGGCCGTTCCGTTCCCCACGTGGGACGCCAGGCCGGTCGTGTCGCCGAGAGTCAACGTCCCATGGGTGGCGGTCAACCGGACCTCGATGATGCTGTTGCCCGCATCGATGTCACTGATCGAAATCAGACTGTTGTTAGCTGCGGAGAAGGCGATCTCGGTGTCTTCTGGGGTGGTCACCGAGGAGTTCTGGAAATGGTTCTGCGGCTTGTCGTTTACCGCGTTGACCGTGATGTTGATCGTGTCGCTGTCGGCCGCCGGGGTGCCAGACCCGATGACGGTCAGATCCGTGGTGTCGATCTGAACCGTCGCCGAGCCGGTATAGTCGGCGTCCGGTTTGAACGTCAGGTCCTTCAAGGCGTTGTTGACGTCGGCGAGCGTGCCGCTGAACGTCATGGTGACGTCGGCGTCGCCGTCGCCCGCGGAGAAACTCAGGCCTTGGATTTGGGCCAGCTTCAGGGTTCCGTGGGTCGCGGTCAGCGTCACCCGGACGCTGTCGATGCCCGCATCCGTGTCATTGATCGAGATCAGGTTATTGTTGTTCTGCGAGAAGACCAGGTCGGTGTCCTCGTTGACGCTCTGCGCGGTCGTCGGCACCGAGTTCATCGGCTCCACGATCGTCACGGTGCATTTGGCCGTGTTGCTGGTCTCGGTGCCCTCGACGATGGAGACCTCGATCACCCGGCTCAAGCCACTGTCCGGGTTTTCGGCAATGTTCGCATAGGTGATCGTTCGCAACACCTTTTGGAAGTTGGCGACCGTGTCCTCGCCGGTCAGGGTCAACGTTCCCGTCGTCGAGTTGTAGGACTTCTCGATATCGGTGTTGGTGGTAAACGCGCTGAGCGACTCGTTGGTTCCGTCCTGGAGGTCGATGATCTTGACGGTCACGACCAGCGAGACCGGCCCCTCAGGGGCGGTGGCGTAACTGATCGTGGCCTCCGGGAAAAGCGTGACGGACGTCGTGCCTTCGTCGAGAGTCCGCTCGACGTCCGTGCCCGCCACGCTTCCGTTGAGGTCGACGGCGGGAGCCGCGGAGGCATCGGTGGCCTCAAAGAGGGACGCGTCGAGACCCGAGTCGATCGCCAGCAGGGCGCGGTGTTCCAATTGCTCGAACCGAAGACGCTGCGTGCGGCGTTTGGCGGCCGAGCTTCGCGTGCGTGTTCCGAAGAGGCGACCAACGAGAGAGTGCTGGGATCGACCGGGTTTCCTGCTCATAGATGTCTTTCAGAGAAGATGGGACCGGACTTGCGAAACGCGTCGCCGACCGAAACGGTGGCGTTGCCCTTGGCGCTCGTGCAAGATTTCATCCTAATTGGGTTAGGAAAACTGGTCAAATTCTTTTAACAGTCCCAGGGCGGTAAAACCCGTCCTGTGGCTGTAGTGAATCGTTCCAGCCCGCAAATCTTGCACTATTAGTAAAGGCCGGGCGGCCACGCCGTTGTCACGCGGCCACCTGCGTGGCGGGTGAAAGGGCATGGCGGTGCCCCTGGAGCTGGTGCAAATGCCCCAGAGGGCTTACCAGTTCAACTCGACAGCCTCTTCCCAATGGGCATAGAGTTGCTCCAGCGTTTCTTGTGCCGCAGCAAGTTGGGCTTTGAGCTGGCGGACCCGTTCACCGTCGCGCAGGGTCTCGGGCGTGGCCAGGAGGAGGTGGAATTCCTCGATCCGCGTTTCCCGATCGAGGATTTCCTGCTCGATGTCTTCCACCTTGCGATAGGGGAATCGCCGCTTGGTTCGGGCGGGCGTGCCCGCGGCGCCGTCGCGCGAGGGCTTGCTGGATGGCTTCGCGGCGGGCTTCGACGAGGTCTTGGCGGTCGGTTTCGCCTTGCCGGCATCGGCGCCGGGTTGGATGAAACCGCTCTGGACCCACTCGAGGTAGGCGGCGTAGTTGCCCTCCAACACCCGGAACCGGCCCGGCTCGACCACGATCAGATGGTCGGCCACCTGGTTGACGAAGTAGCGGTCGTGGCTGACAAACAGCACGGTGCCGTCAAAGTTTCTTAACGACCGTTCCAGGGCGTCGCGGGCCCAGAGGTCGAGGTGGTTGGTCGGCTCGTCGAGGACCAACAGGTTGGCGTCGGCGGCGGCCAGGCGGGCCAGCGCCGCGCGGCAGCGTTCGCCACCGCTGAGCTTGTTGACCTGCTGGAGGGCCGTATCGCCGGTCAGGCCGAAGCGGGCCAGGAGATCGCGACGTCGCTGCTCGTTGAACTCCTTGTGATCGGGCCGGACCGCATCGACGACCTGCGTGTCGTCGGCCACGGAGGAGAGATGTTGGTCGAAGTAGCCGACCTTCACCCCCTGCCCGAGCATCACCTGGCCGGCATCGGCTTCGAGTTGGCCGAGCAGGCAGCGGAGGAGCGTGGTTTTGCCGCAACCGTTGGGGCCAAGAATTCCCCAGCGTTGGCCGCGCATGATATCCATCGACACATCT
>JBDKTH010000769.1:0-6919 GCA_039680305.1 Thermoguttaceae bacterium
TCCGTCGTTCTCGTGTGGCGGGCCTCGCAAGCTCGGCACCGCCCTACGACTCCTCCGTCGACGTGACTGCTTAACACTGCTTGCCTTCCAGGCAAGCAGTGGCACACAAGCACACACGAAACGCCAACGGGAGGCCCGATGCCTCCCGTTGATCGCTTCGTGGGGGTGTGCGAGCCTTATTGGGGTTTGCGTGGCGGAGAGAACTTGATCTTGTCCACCAGCTTGTGGATCGTGCCGTCCTTCACATAGCCCGAGACGGAGGTGATCGCTTCGATGACGTACTGGTACTTCAGATCGTAATCGCAATCGAGCTCCACCTCAGCGCCGGAGGCGTCGCCCGGGCCGGCGCTATCGCCGACCAGATCGCGGATCTGCGCCCGCAGTGCGGCGTATTTCGTGCCCAAGGCCCGGTTGCCCATCTCGATGCCTTGGAGCGTGCCGCTGGGCGTGGCGCGGAGGCGCACCTTGATCGGCGGCAATTGGTCTTCGGGCTGGCCTTCACTGGGAGCGGCCAAGGGCATCTTGATGTTGAAGTCGCCCTCGGGCGTGAAGATCTTCAAGGTGAGCATGAAGAAGATGATCAACTGGAAGCAGCAGTCGATCATCGGCGTCATGTCGAAGGTGACTTTGTCGAGGGTCCCGCTGGATTTGACTATCTTCATCGTCAGGCCCCCGTTTCATTCTTGGCGCGGAGCACGAACTTTTCGAAGCCGGTTTCCTGGCAGGCTCGGATGAGCTCCTGGACTTTTCCGGTCTTCACGTTCTGATCGGCGCGGATGATGACCGTGGCGTTCCGGAATTTGCCGGAGGCCTTCTGAATCGCCTGCTTTTCCCGCAGGAGCACCTTTCGGATCCCGGCCAGCGGGACTTCGTCGCCGCCGATCAGGACCCGGGAGGTCTTGGTCAACTGGAGCGTGATCGGCTTCTCCACGGGGGCGACGGCCGGCTTGGCCAGTTCGCTGGCCGGGAGCTTGATCAGTTCGCTCTGTTCGTCCTGACTGAAATTGAGGGTCAACATGAAGAAGATGACCAATTGGAAAACGATGTCGATCATCGGCGTCATGTCGCCTTCGGCCGACGTCTTATCCTTGCTTCGGTATTTCATACGACAGTTCCTCGGCTGGAGGGCGGCGGTGCGATCAGCTCTTCTTGGCGCCCGTGCCGACGCTCGAGAAGCGGGTCATCAGGTTTTCGCTGACCACGCCGACTTCGAGCAGGAGTTTCTGCATCCGGTTGCGCATGACGGTGTAGTAGGCGATCGAGGGAATCGCCACCCACAGACCGAGCACCGTTGTCACCAAGGCCGTTCCGATACCGGCGGCCAGTTCGGACGGCTTGGGAGTGACCGAGCTCTTGGCGATCACGTCGAACGCGGCCACCATACCGTCGACCGTGCCGAGCAGGCCGAACATCGGGCCGATCTGGCCGATCAGGGCCACGTAGCCGAGCCGTTGCTCGAGCTTCATGGTCTCCTCTTCGCCGATCTCCTGCATGGCGCCCATCGCCTTGTCGTAGCCGGTGCCGAGGTTGGCCAGACCGGCGGAGAGGACCTGGCCGAGCATCGAATCGTCGTTCTTGGCCAGCTCGTAGGCTTCCTGATAACGTTTCTCGTTGAGATTCGTTTCAAAGCCCTGGACAAGGCCCGCGGGGATGATGTTCTCGCGGCGGATGGCCAGGAGGTTCATCACGAACAGGGCCACGAGCGTGAAGCTGAGGAAGAGGAAGATCACGACGTAGCGCGGGCCGAGCGAGCGGTACAACCAGACCAGGAGGCTTTCACTGCCGGCCGCGCCGCTGTCGCCAGTGGCCTCGCCCCCCTCGTCAGCGGCCGCCGCCTCGTCGCCCTCTTCGTCGGCGGCTTGGACGGTCTGGACATCGCAGAACGTCACGGCGGAAAAGGAGCCCAGAAACGCGGTTAGGAGCACCAGGGAAGCCAAGACTGCTCCAACCCCACCACATACGGACCGGCGTTGCATAAGTACCTCCACACTGAACCTTGTCTAAAGGATTCGCTTAATGGTCTGGGAAACTTCCAGTGTAATCCGACCGCCGGGGCGACGTAAGTCGTGCCGGCGGAAATCCTCGCCCGGGACCACTGGCCCCCCGGGCGTCGGTCCCCGTCAGTTGGAGGACCGGTTGTAACGTTCGCTCAGCGTCTTGTTGACCTCGGTGACCCGCTCCGGACGCTTAAGCTCGTTCCACACTTGGGCGAGGTTCTCCAGGGCTTCGACGTGGTACTTGGACGCGGAGTGGTAGAGCGTATCGGTATGCAGGAAGGCCAACGCCGCATCCTTGGGGCGGTTGGCTTTGCGGTAGGCGACGCCCAGCGTGTTGTAGGCCTGGGCCTGGACCTCCGCCTGCTCCGGGTCGCTCTTGGCGATGATCCCTTCGGCGAGCTTGATCGCCTCGTCGGTCTTGTTGGACAACGCCAGGCAGCGGGCCTTGCCCAGCGTGGCGGTCAGCTTCTGCCGGTCGGCCGCCTCGCCCTTGGCGTCCGTGTCGAGGACGTTCTGGAAGGCCTTGGCGGCCTCCTCGGCTTTGCCTTCGGCCAACGCGGCCCAGCCGATCGCCACATTAGCCCGCATCTTATAGTCGGGCCAGGGGGCCTTGGCCAGTTCGCCGTAGAACTGCTGGGCGGCCGCGTAGTTGCCGCTGGCCACGACCAGGTCACCGACGATCTCGCATCCCTTCAGATAGTGATAGTTGCCGCTGTTGGTGCGGACGAAGGCCACCATCAGTTTGCCGGCCTCGATGATCTTGGTGTTGCTCGCCAGCGCGACGCGGGCGGCGGCGAGGGCCTTGTAGTACTCCAGGTCCTGCTTGATCTCCGCCCGTTCCAGGTCCGCGGCGTTGATCTTCTCCAGCATGGCCAAGGCGTCTTCGTAGCGGCCTGCGTCGACCGCCACGCGGGCGGCCTTGATCGGCGCCGGTTCATTGTCGTAGTAGATCGCCTCGATCTCGTTGACGGGGATCTTCTTCGTGGCGGAGCCCTGTTCGAGAGAGACCTCCAGGGCGCTCATCTCGGTGATGCTGCCGCTCATCGAGGTTGTGGTCGTCTTCACCACGTCCGACGCCCCGGCCGTCGACGCGAGCAGCCACAGGGCTGCGGCACAGATCACAGATCGTTTGTTCATGGAGTTCTCCTCGGGTTACTTGCTCGCCGCTGGCTTGGCATTGGTGGTTGTCGTGAGCGCCGCCTGGTCGAGGGCCTTGAGGCCTTCGGCCTTGACGCCGCGCATCTGTTGGATTTTCTTGAGCAACTCGTCGTACTTCCCGTACAGTTCCGGCCCGCCCAGCGACGGATAGAGCCGGTAGATGACCGCGATGTCTTTTTCGGCCTGGGCCGCGAGATCCTTCTGCTGAGCAGCGCCCTGCTGGGCCGCCGCCAGGAGCTGGCGGCACTGGGCTACGTTCAAGCGGGCTTCGAAGAACGACGCTTCATACCGCTTGTTGGCGCTCATGGCGCCCATGGCCCGTTTGGCGATCCCGGCCCAACCCCAGATCACGCGGCGGCCGCCTTCGGGGTTGCCGCCCTTGATGGCGACGTCGTAGTAGGCCGACTTGACCTGGCCCCAGTGCTGATAGACCAGGGCGGCTTCCCGCTGGATGTCGAGGCGGTTTTCCTTTTCCTTGAGCATCTTGGCGAGGAGTTGGATCGCCTTTTCGAACTCGCCCATCTCGCGCAGGCAGATTGCCAGGCGGACTTTCAGGGACGCTTCGCTGCCGGGCGGGGCGAACTTCTCGTCCTCCTGAATCCGCTTGACGATCGACAGGTAGGTCTTCAACGAGGCCTTGAAATACTCAGTGGCTTCGTCCTTGGCCCCGGCCGTCTTGGCCGCTTCGCCCATGCTAAAGAACGTCTCGGCGACCCAGTAGAGCGAGCCGAAGGTGTTGCCTTCCTTGCGCCCGGCGATCTTGTTGAGGAAGACCTCGAAGCCGCCGGCGACCTTCTTGGCATCCTCGTTCTTGCCTTCGCTGCGCAGCCGGGTGAGGGTTTCTTCCAGTTGTTTTCCCAGGCGGATGTAGATCTGCGTCAGTTTGGTGCTGGCCTCGGCGTCCTGGCCCACGTTCGCTTCCAGGGTGGCCATCGCCTGCTCGGCCTTGTCCAACTGCTCCGTGCCCACGTAGGCCTGGAGCGCGGCGATGAACACGGCCTCGGTGAACTGGTCGCGTCCCTGGAGGACGGGGCTCTTGGCCTTGATCAGCGTCATCGGGCCGATCTTCGCGTCTTCGAGCCAGGGGATGGCTTTGGCTGCCTGATTGGTGCCCACGTAGATGTTGACCAGCGGGAGCACGGAGTAGACGAGCGTGTAGTTCACCTGGCCGCCAGTGTCAACCAGTTTCTTCGCCCTCACCACCCCTTCTTCGAGGATCGCCTGGGCCTGCTTGACCATCTTGTCGAGTTGTTCTTGCGGTGGTCGGGCGTCGCCCTGGAGGTTGGCCGCTTGGGCGTAGGCCCGCCACAAGGCATCCCCCGTGCGCAACTCGGCCTGGGCTCGCTTCGGCGACCCCTTGGGGATCCGCTCGAGGATCGCCATCGCCCGGGGCACGTCGCGGCGATCGACGGCCGTATCGATGAGCATCGACAAGCCTTCTTCCGACTCGGGGGCGTCCGGCCACAGTTCGGTGATGTACTTCACCAGACGATCGAGTTGATCGGCCTCGAACGTGGTGTCGGCTTTGCTGGCCAGCGCATCGGTGAACAGTTTGCGGTAGGCTTTGCCGGCGATTTCCGCCCCTTTGCGGGCGGCGACGTGGGTCGGATAGCGACGGGCAATAAACTCGCCCATCAGGGCCGCCCGGTCCAGGTCTTTCATCGCCCAGTAGAGATACGCCATGCGGAACCGGAGCAGATTCGCCTCGTCCAGACTGACGTCTTTCGTCTTCAGGGCGAGCGCCAATTGGTAATACTTCACGGCCTCGGCCGTGGCCCGGTTGATCTGCTCGACGACCTTCGCCTGCTCTTGTTTCGTCTTGGCCCCCTCGGCGGCCTTCGTTCCCTGAACCACGTTTTCCCAGGCGACGTCGCCGCGTTCCTTGGCGCCGAGGTAATCCGTCGGTTCGACGTCCTTGACCGAGGTCCCGGCCAACTCGGCCACCTTCTGACGGGCCTCATGCTGATATTCGCCGCGGAAGCGGGCCACGTGGTCGAAATGCGACTTGGCCATCGCCCGCAGTTTGGCGATCTGGGCGTCGCCCTCCTTCAAGGCCTTGGCCTGCGCCAGGAGGACCTGGCCGGCCAGGAAGTGGATCTTCACCCCGTCCTCGCTCGCCTCGTCGTCCGCCCGGGCGTCCTTCGTCCACTTGTCGACCGCGGCAATGGCCTCCGGGTACTTCTTCGTCTTGGTGTAGGTTTCCACCATGAGGGCCAACGCTTGAAGCTGCAGCTTCTGGAAGGCCCCGCCGTCGTCGGGCAGGGTCAGCAGGTCTTTGAAGGCGGCGATCGCCTTGTCGGCCTGGCCGAGTTCGTTGTAGATCCGCCCTTCCCACAGTCTCGCGTAGAGCCCGGCCACGATCTTGTCGTACTTGCTGTACAACTGGTTGTACTTCTTCGCCGAGTTGTTGAGCCACTCCGCGAATTCCTTGGCCTTCGGCTCGTAGGTCTTGCCGATTTCGTACATCACCTGGGCGAGGAACAGGCGGGCTTCGACGAATTCGCGCCGGGCCTGATCGCGCCGCTCGATATCCGCCGCCTCTTTCCGCGGATCGAGCTTCTTCCCCTCATACTTCTTCGCCTCCTCGTACCAGAATTTCTCCGTCGTCTCGAAGACCTTCTTTGCCTCCACGTAGAGGCCGCGGGCCTGCTCGACGAGCTTCTTCTTTTCCTCCGGAGGCGTGTTCGCCTTCTCCGCCGTTTCCGCCTTGAGCCGGCCACGCTCGACCATCACGTTGGCGCACTGGCTGCCCGCGCTGCCCGCCATGGGATGCTTGGGATGTTCTTTGATGAACTTCTGAAAGCGGTCCCGGGCCTGGTCCAGCATCGCCTCGCGCTTCGGCAAGCTCCCGGCCATCTTCGAGTTGCCGATCAGCGTGAGGCCGACCTCGTAGTCGAGCTTCTCCTGCATCTCCTTGGGGCAGAGTGGACTGGTCTTCAACTGCTCCAGATAGTCGAGGGCCATGTCGTAATAGCCCCGATCCCGGAGACGCTCGACGAAGTCCTGCGCTTCTTCGGTCGCTTGCACGGAGTTGGCTGCCAGACTCAGGCATCCCAATACCAGGCTGGTCAGCGCCAGCACTCGGCCCCATGTCGAATGTCTCATCGGTCCCTTCCTCATCTTGGGTTCGAGCATCTCGTACGGATGCGCGGATTCGTTGGGCGCCATGCCGAAAGAATCGCGGTCGTTGGCAGGTCTGCAGAAAATCGCGGAGGCGACGCCGGCGAGAGGTTGCGTTCTGACTCGCGGGGAGCCGTTTGGCCGCTTCCCACTTCCGTCCGTCACATCGGCCACCCTGTTACAGGTTAGCCACTCTTTCCGTCCTACGCAAGCACGCAGGGCCTCGGCGACGCTCATATTTCGTTCCCTGATTGCAGACTGATCCTCATTTGGCGCAGTCACTTACCGTTCTCCCGCCAGAACCGTGCCCTGGCATCGCCCCCGCCACGGTATGGACGGGCGGTTGCCGCCTTTTCCAGGAGTGCCAGAAATGCCGAATAGGTCGGTCGTTCCAACAGCCGGGAGTCGACCTGGCGGCTCAGTTGTCGCACCGATTCCAACGAACCGGCACTGGGCCATGTTGGGTTGAACAGCGGCAGTGAGCCCCGCAACTGTTCGGCGGCCTCGGCAACCATCGTTGCCGCCTGAAGTGGCAGAGGGGTTTGGTGCAGGGAGGCGACAAACTGTCCCCGCTGAACCGTCTGGTTGATTCGGTGGGATTCCCCACCGAGCGGATCGCGCCAGGTCAGCTCCAACAAGGCTAT
>JBDKTH010001346.1:0-4796 GCA_039680305.1 Thermoguttaceae bacterium
AGGAAGTCCCAGGAACATGCCGACCCGCAGCTGCGCCGCGGGACGGCATGCCACCCAATTGTGGTTGGTCAGGACCCGACAGTCCTACGGGGTCGCACTCGACCTCGGGCACATCCTTGTGCCCACGCGAGGTTGAGTGTCAGCGGTCAGATCGTCAACGAAGGCGACGAGTCGTTCCGCAATTCGCAGCCCGGAGGCCTCCTTGCCCCCGAGCCCGTGAGAACCGACTAAACCCATCAGGCAAGGGAGAAACGTCAGTCGGTGGCCGGGGACTGACATTTCTGTTCTCACGCGAGGCGAACACATCGGACGGACAACGCGTGTGATTCGCTCAAAAAAACGATCAACCCGCCGGGTTGCCAAAGGCAGCCTCAGCGATTTCGTCAAACCGACTTTGCCGTTCGGCCAGGTAGCTGTCCCAGCGGCCTCGATCCCAAAGCTCCAAGTGATCCCGCACCCCCACCAGCACCGCCTCGTTGCCCAGGCCAGCCAACTCGGCCAACTCGGGTGGGATCCGGATCCGCCCTTGGGCGTCCAATTCCACTCGCTGGGCCCGGGCGTAAAACAGCCGGGTGAAGTCGCGGACCTGGTGTTGCGTGGGCGAGGCCAGCGCCAGGCGCTCGGCCAACTCTCGAAAGGCATCCTCCGTGTAAATCGCCAGCGTTCGATCGGTGCCCGGGGCCACGAACAACCCGCCCTGGGGCGGGACTCCCATGGCCTCGCGCAATCGCTTGGGGATCGCGACGCGAAGCTTCTCGTCGATCGAGCGGGTAAAGGTCCCAGTTAGTAACATCACAGTTTCACCACAAATCCCCACTCGTCCCCACTGAGACCCAAAGATAACCAGTTCCACCTCCACGTCAAGCGGGCTTTTCAAAGCGTCCCGCCCACTCGGTCACACCGAATCTGCGCAGGCTGTACCGGTCAACGCACTTCGAACGAGGTGGCGAGGCGTAAGTACGGGGAAGAATTTCTCGGCGGCGCCTCAGCCGGCATCCAACAACGATGTCCAGAGGGACTGATAGGCGGCAACCACGCGCTCCAGGGTGAACTCGGATTCGGCGCGGAGCCGGTTCTTCGAGCCCAGATCGGCTGCCACCGACTGATCACAGAGGATCTTAACTACTTTCTCGGCAAAGGCTTGCGAGTCGCCATAGCGAACCACCTGGGCGTCGGCCTCGGGGCCCAAGAGTTCGCGGACCCCTTCGGCGTCGGAGGCGACCACCGGCAGCCGGCTGGCCATGGCCTGGAGCACCACATTGGGCATCCCCTCCCAGCGGGATGGAAGGACCAAGAGGTGACTGGTGGCCAGGATCTCGGCAACGTCGGGACGCCAGCCGACAAAGTGCACACGGGCGGCAATTCCCAGCTTCTGGCAAGACGCCTCAAGCCGCGCCTGCTGCGGCCCTTTCCCCACGATCAACAGATCACAGTCAGGCAGCCGGCTGAGCCAACGGGGGGCCGTCTTGATCAGCCAGTGGACGCCCTTCTGCCCGTCGAGCCGGCCAATGTAAGTCACCAGCCGACGGCCGGCAGTGGCTCCCAGCATCTGCAGGTCGACCGGGAGGACATCGGTGTACTTTGTCACGTCGATCCCGTTGGGGATGACGACGAGCTTGTCGTGAGCCAATCCGCCGCGACGTGCGGAATGTCGGGCGACGGCGTCGCTGACGCACACATAGCGGTCCACCAATGACGAGGTGAGTCGGTCCGCCCAAAGGTGCCAGCGCCGCCGCTCCGCTACCCGCACCCCGGCCACGACCCGCGCGACGCCGGCCCGGCGTGCCGCCAGCCGGCTCACGAGGTTGGCGTGGAACAGGAACGACTGAACCAAGGCGGGACGTTGCTTGCGGAACAACGCTTCCAAGCGGCGCACGGTGGGTTGGAACTGCCAGGCCGATTGGGCGTCGAGGAATTGCACCTCCAGCCCCGCATCCTCCAGCGCAGGCACGCAAGAGGCCTCCTCTACCTGGGGCCTTGGGCCCAGGCAGTAGATGATTGGCTCGAAATGGATCCATTCCAGACGGGTGGCCAGATCCACCATCGCCTGTTCGGCCCCGCCCATATCGAGGTCGGTAATGCAGAGAGCAACGCCACGCTTTGCCATACTTCAACGTCACCGCTAAGATAAGGAATTCTCGCTCGCGCCCGAGAGGGTTGCCCCTGCCCAGGGTCGCGACCGAGGCTTATACTCAGTTGTTGGTGGGCGGTAAAGCTCACCTTCCTGGCTGTGGAATGGACGGAATGTCGGAACTCGCCCAATATGACTACGAACTGCCGCGGCATCTGATCGCTCAGGCGCCGCTTGCGCATCGGGCCGACGCGCGACTGCTGGTCGTCGATCGGGCTCGCAATGCCTTGGATCATCGGCATATCCGCGATCTGCCCAGCCTCCTCGCGCCGAACGATTGTCTGGTGCTCAATGATACCCGGGTGGTTCCGGCCCGGCTCGTGGGGCGGCGAACCAAAACCGGTGGTCGGTGGGAAGGACTTTTCCTGGAAGTCGCTCCCGCGACCAGCCTCTGGCGAATTATCGGCAAAACCCGAGGAAAGCTCGTCCCCGGCGAGACGATTACGCTCGTCAACGCGCAGGGCGACGACGACATCCAACTCCAGTTGGGCACCAAGGAAGCTGACGGCGTATGGGTTGTTCGCCCTGCTTCGGACGAAGAGCCGTTTGCCCTGCTGGAACGCGTCGGACGTGTGCCGTTGCCGCCGTATATTCGCAAGGGCGAAATGGTCGACACCGACCGGAAGAGCTACCAGACGGTCTTCGCCCGGGTGCCTGGTGCCGTGGCAGCCCCCACGGCCGGACTGCATTTCACCGAACACGTGCTCGCGCAGATCCAGGCCATTGGCATCACGCCCTGCTATGTGACGCTACACGTCGGGCCTGGCACGTTTCGCCCGATCGAGGCCGATTCGTTGGCCGAGCATCGGATGCACTCCGAATGGGCGCACCTCTCGCAGGAAACGGTCGACAAGATCGTCGCCTGCCGCAGCCGCGGCGGCCGGGTGGTCGCGGTCGGCACGACGTCGTTGCGGGTTTTGGAGACGGCGGCCGCCGACGGCCGGCTCAAGCCGTTCACCGGCCAGACCGACCTGTTCATCCGCCCCCCGTTCACCTTCCAAGGCGCCGACGCCCTGCTGACCAACTTCCACCTCCCCAAGACCACCTTGCTGGTGCTGGTCCGCACGTTCGGCGGGGATGAACTGATCCGTCGGGCGTACGAAGAGGCCGTGCGCGAAGAGTACCGGTTCTACAGCTATGGCGATGCGATGTTGATCCTCTGAGGAAAGGGAAATCTTGTCTGACGTCCACACCGAACGCGTCCTGGTCATCCCCACGGCGGTCTTTCACCGGCTCGGCTATTTTCAGGGTTTTGCCCGGGAGGTGAACCGCTACCTGCCCGACCTGTTCAGCGCGGAACATATCAGCTACCAGCCCCGGTCGCAGGTCGAACAGGACCCGAACTTCAAGCAGTTGATCCCCTACGTCGTCTTTCGCCACCGCGACGCCGCGGGCTGCGAGAGCGTATTTCAATACACCCGGGGCACCGGCCAGGGCGAAGGCCGGCTGCACCGCAAGCGAAGCGTGGGGATCGGCGGCCACATCTCGTCGATCGATGCAGACAACGGACTCGCCGGCGATCCCTACAAGGAAGGCATGCGTCGCGAGCTTGAGGAAGAGGTCCTGATCGACACCCCTTACCATGCCCAGTGCGTCGGCCTGATCAACGACGACCTGACCGAGGTGGGCCGCGTCCACCTCGGCGTCGTGCACCTCTTCGACGTCGAGCGTCCCGCCGTCCAGCCCCGCGAATCCGAGATCGTCGAGTGCGGCTTCCATCCGATCGACGAAATGCTCGCCGACCTGTCGGGCTTTGAAACCTGGTCCCAGATTTGTCTGAAGGCGTTGTTTGGGGAGCCGCGACCGGCGTAGGAGGCGGTCAGCAATCAGAAATCACAAATCACAAATCACAAATCAGCAGTCAGTCTTGTTGAGACTCGGCTTGTCCGTGGAAACCGACTCGACCGTTTAGCCGCGGCACTTGTGCCGCGCGATGACGGTTGCTTCGCCCCCCTGGTCGCTCTTTGCTGACGGCTGAAAGCTGATCGCTGAAAGCTGACCACCAACCACCAACCACGAACCGCGACCCGAGCAGATGGGTGGCATGCCGTCACACGGCGCTGCGGTGGGTCGGAATGTTCTCGCGTCCCAACCACATGCCGCCCCGTCGCTGCGCTCCGTGACGGCATGCCTCCCCCAAGCCCCCACCGCCCATGCTGTCCCAACCGATCTACATGGACAATCACGCCACGACCCGGACCGATCCCCGGGTCGTCGAGGCGATGCTGCCGTTCTTTTCCGAGACGTTTGGGAATCCGGCGAGCACGACGCACGAGTTCGGCGAGGTGGCCAAGGAAGCGGTCAGCGTGGCCCGCGAGTCGATCGCCGCGGCGATTGGGGCCAAGCCCAAAGAGATCGTGTTTACCAGCGGGGCTACGGAAAGCAACACCCTGGCCAGTCGCGGCGTCGCCGAACGGACCCAGGGCAAGGGGCGTCACCTGGTGAGCGTCACCACCGAGCACCCCGCGGTGCTCGACCCGTTGGCCCGGCTGGCCGAGCGCGGGTTTGAGGTCACGCTTCTGCCGGTCACGCAATCGCCCGACGCCGAGGCCGGGCGGAACCGTCCAGAACAGGTCGCCGAGGCGATCCGCGACGACACGCTCCTGGTCTCCGTGATGCTGGCCAACAACGAGATCGGCGCAATCCAGCCTCTGGAGGAGATCGG
>JBDKTH010000955.1:0-2192 GCA_039680305.1 Thermoguttaceae bacterium
GGGAGTAGCTGTACGGTGAAGAAAGAATTCCAGCAGGTAACGTGGGACGACGCCCTTCGGGCCGATCTTGAGGAACTGATCCGATTGGCGGTTCGAGAAGATGTCGCCGATCAGGGGGATTGGACCAGCCGGGCACTCGTGCCCGAGGGGGCAAGCGGACAGGCCGCGGTCGTCGTGCGCCAACCGGGCGTGGTCGCCGGACTCTTGAGCGTGGAACTGGTCCTGGCGGCCGTCGATCCCCGCTTGCGCTGGCACCCGGAAGCGGAAGATGGTCAACGGGTCGAACGCGGCACCCGGGTGGGATGGATCGAAGGGCCTGCCCAGGGGCTGTTGACCGCGGAACGTACGCTGCTGAATCTTCTGGGCCGCCTGTCGGGCATCGCCTCGCTTACCCGCCGCTACGTCGACACGGTGGCCGGGACCAAAGCGCGAATCTACGACACCCGGAAAACGACGCCCGGCTGGCGAAGACTGGAAAAATACGCCGTCCACTGCGGCGGTGGCCAGAATCACCGGACCGGCCTGTTCGAAGCCGTGCTGATCAAGGACAACCATCTGGCCTGGGGGGCCGAATCGACCGATTCGGCCACGCGGTACACGCCGGCCGAGGCCGTGGTCCGGGCGCGGCAGTATGTCCAGCAGCATGCCGCAAAGCCGGCGGGGAGCGAGATGATCATCGAGGTCGAGGTCGACACGCTCGAGCAACTCGACCAGGTTTTGCGGGCCGATCCGGACATCGTGCTTTTGGACAACATGACGCCACCCCAGCTCCGCGAGGCGGTCGCCCGGCGCGACGCGGCCAAACCGATGGTGGAACTGGAGGCCTCGGGCGGGGTCAATCTGGAGACGGTCCGGGCGATCGCTGAAAGCGGCGTGGACCGGATCAGCGTCGGCGCGTTGACCCATTCAGCCGTCGGGCTGGATGTGGCGTTGGATTGGCTTTCGACTGCCGGGGCGTGAGGCTTGGGGGCCGCCGTTTTCGCTCGGCACAAGTGCCGAGGCTAAACAATGGGTGGCATGCCGTCACACGGCGTAGCCGTGGGTCGGCATGTCTGTTGCCCGTACAACCGCTACGCCCGCGCGTTTCGACACAACCGGTCCGGTCGGTCGGAAAGAACGCGTCGTTGCCACTGGTGGGGTGTTTGACAGGTCGGCGGCTTGACCTAGTCTTCTAGTGCACCCCCACCCCAATAGGCTTGCCCTATGAGGCTCCGCGTCCTGCCGTCTCACCCCTGCCACCGAACCGCCTTCACGCTGGTCGAGGCCGTCGTCGCCCTGACCATCACGGCGATCGCCGCCTCGGCGATCCTGTTGGGGATCAATAGCTCGCTGATGACCACGATCGATACCGAAGAACAGGCCATGGCCATGGGGATCGCCCAGCAGTTGCTCGACGAGGTGCTGGGGAGCCGTTATAGCTTGCTGTCGATCGATGCCAACGGGCACGTCAAGGACACGGCCCACGATATCGTGTTGAAGCCAAGCACGGCCACAGCCGCGACGGGAACGCGGGAGCTATTTACCGACACGGACGACTTCAACGGCTTCCGACACCAGCCGCCAGTAGACACCTGGGGCGTGGCGTTGGGCACCGAAGAGATCGAAGGCCGGCAGCGGCATCCCAACTTCATGGCGCCCGCGGGCATGCTGAATCGCTGGCAGGAAGAGATCCGTGTCTATTATGTGGACGAGGCCGACCTCACCAAGTCGCTGCCGGCCGGAGAGACGAGCGATTACCGGGCGATCGAGGTGCGGGTCTCGTGCGTCGATGAACAGGGGGGCGTCCGCGAACTGGTCCGTCTTCGGCAGGTGGTAGCTTATGTCCCGCCGATCCCCTAAGTCGCCGCCCCAGTCAGGCGTTCGCTCTTCGTTCGCTGGACCTCAGCGCGATGGGCTGACGCTCTTGGAGCTCTTGCTGGCGATCTCCATCATGGTGCTCATCGCCGGTTCCCTCGGCGCGCTGGCGCAAGCCGTGCAGTCGGGGGCTGAGTTTGGCGAGGGGCACGGAACGGCAGCGCAGCATGCCCGCGTGACGCTTGAGCGAATGACTCGCACGGTGAGCGAGGCCACGGCCAGCGAACAATTCCCCGGGCTCCTCGTCGTGGCGGAGGAGATCGGTTCCTGGCGGTTTCCCGATACGCTTATCGTGTGGCATCCGCGTCAAGGCTCGGCACGCAATCCGGATGGCCTGC
>JBDKTH010001138.1:0-3774 GCA_039680305.1 Thermoguttaceae bacterium
CACGCCGCGATGGAACTCGACGCGGACGCCGAGGCGGTGGACGACGTGGTTGCCGACGCAGTTCCCGAGCCGGCCGCCGACGAGGAGGCGGAGCAAGTAGTTGGCAGCGGACAGTAGACGGCACGCAGCCTTCCGCTTTCAGCCCTCAGCAATCAGCCACGAGCCCTCCTAGCTGATAGCTGTTAGCTGACTGCTGCTTACCGCGTCCTGCGGACAGCTCAAGCCGACTTCGCGCCATTGTGAGAGGCGGCGGGAGGCTGCACCGAACCGCGGAGGAAATGGGGCAGGGCCGGGGTCGGCGAGCCGTTGGGGCTCAGTTGGCGGAGCTGGGCGAGCCGCTGGTACTGCTGCCGATGCGAGCCGATGCGGCTCAGACCGGCGAGTCGGCCGGCCACGAGCGAGGGCTTCAGGGTGACCAGGCCGCCAAGGGCCTCGGCGGCGATCATCGCGCCATGCACGGCCAGCGAGACCGTCCAGCCGCCCCGCGGCCCCCATCGCCAGAACAGGCGTTCCAGCTCCAAGGCCTGCCGGAAAGCGCCGATCGGTCGTTTGAGCGTGTGCGCGGCGACGATTCGGCACTCCGGCTCCAGCACAACATGGAAGCCGGCCTGTTCCAGGGCCAGGCCCAGATCGATCGTGGCCAACCAGTCGGCCACCTCGTGGGAAAACAGGCCGATCAGTTCCAAGGCCGACTTGCGGTAAAACGCGGCGACCGGCGCAGCCGCCAGGGGTTGCTTGGGATTGCCCACGATGGTTGCCGGCGATGCGCCTCGGCCGATCGTCCGCACCACCCCTCCCGGCCGGTAGGTCATCCCGGCGGCCAGCACCCGCGGCGATTCGCCGGAGGTGAGCACCAACGGGACCACGGTGGCCACGGCTGGGGCATCGAAGGCCGCCACGGCTTGATCCGTCCAGCCTTCCGTCACCTGGCAACCGCAGGCCAACAGGTGGACCACGGGGGCCTGGCTCGCGCTGATGCCGAGATTGACGCTCTCGACAAAGCTGGCTCCCGCCGCGGCTTCGAGGAACCGAATCTCGCCCTTGAGCTCGTACGGATCATCGTAGGGCTCGTCGAGCACGACAAGGACCTCGGCGCCGTCGGGCCGGTTCTCCAGCACCGACAGGAGCGTGTCTTCCAATGACGTCAGATTTCCCGCAACGGGGATGATGATGGAGAGCCTGGGCACAGAAGAAAACCTTCCTGGGGGAGCCACGAAAACACTAATGCTCCAGATCGGCGTTCTGATTGTGCAGAGAGTAAGGGTTTTGCCGGATTATCGTCCGGCGTCGAATTATGTCGGTTGCCGCAACGGGTGAAGTTTACCCCAATTAGCCCGCGTTCCTAACACTCGTGCCTGCCGTTGCTGATGGCTTCACTAGGTTGCCCATCTTCCGTTGGCCGCTAGTCTAACCTTCGGCCCATCGCTGCGTCAATGCCCCGACCCAATCGGCCGCCTGGACCATCTCTTCCAAACAGGCCCATTCTAACGGCGAATGGGGGGTGTGTGCGCCGGTGGACAGGTTGGGGGTTGGCAGGCCAAGTTCCGTCAACCGCGAGCCATCCGTCCCGCCACGCACGAGCGTCAACTTCGCCGCATGTCCCAGCCGGGCCAGGGCCTCTTGGGCGTAGGCGACGGCCCGCGGTTCTTTGGTCAAGCCTTCGGCCATGTTGCGATACTGGCGTTGGACCGCCACGTCGATCTTGGCCGCCGAATACTCCCGCACGGTCTCGGTGGCTGCTTGCTGCAAAATCTGGGCCCATTGCTCCAGCTGAGCGGTCTGGAAATCGCGGAGGAGCACTCGCAGCGTCACCCCCCCGACCCCGCCCCTGATTTCATAGGGGTGCAGGAAGCCTTCCCGGCCCTCGGTCGTCTCCGGCGACAGCGTGTGACGCGGCAGCCGGCCGAGGAAATCGGCGGCCACGCGCACGGCGTTCGTCATCCGCCCTTTGGCGATCGACGGATGAAGGTTGACGCCCCGGATGGTGACGATCGCCATGTCGGCGGAAAATGTCTCCACGTCGATGTCGTTGGCCCCTTGGCCGTCGAGGGTGTAGCAGGCCACGGCCCCCAGCTCGGTCAGGTTGATGTGGTCCACGCCGTGGCCGATCTCTTCTTCGCAGGAAAAGCACAGCCGCACCGGGCCGTGGCCGATTTCCGGGTGTTCGATCAACCAGGCGGCCGCCTCCATGATCGCGGCCACGCCGGCCTTGTCGTCCGCGCCCAACAGGGTCGTGCCGTCCGTCGTAATCAGCGTCCGGCCCACGAGTCGCTCCAGTTCTGGGTTGTCGGCCACCCGGATCACCCGGCTCGGGTCGCCGGGGAGCACCAGGTCGCCGCCGGGATAGTTTCGTAGGACCTGCGGTTGGACATTGGCCCCGCTCGTCTCCGGCGAGGTGTCCAGGTGGGCGCAAAAGGCGATCACCGGGACCGGCGCGGCGATCGTGGCGGGGATCGTGGCCAGGACGATCCCGTGCTCGGTCTGCCGGGCGTCGGCAATGCCCATCTGGTGCAGTTCCTGGACGAGGAGCTGCCCCAGGTCTAGTTGGCCGGGAGAGCTGGGATAGCAGTCAGCCCCCTCCCGGGCCGTGGTGTCGATCTTCACATAGCGCAAGAATCGTTCCAAAAGACGCTCAGAATTCATGACAGGTTCACTTTCCAAAGCCGCACGTCAAAAAAGATCGGTGTCTTGACCTCCTACTATCTTCCGCGAAGCGGCAAGGTTTTGGTAGGCTGAGGAGCATGGAATTCGGGGTTCGCGGCGGGATTTCCTCGCCCCCGACTCCCCGACGCCTGGATAGGTCCCTAGAGGCATCGATCATGACCACCCCTGCCGTCCATTACCTGGTCTTCGACACGGAAAGCGTCGCCGACCGCCAGTTGGTCGCCCGGCTTCGCTATCCCGAGGAGCAACTTGATCCGGTGGAGGCGGTCAGACGCTACCGCGCGGAACTCCGGGAAAAGTACGAGAACGACTTCATTCCGTACACCTTCCAGTTCCCCGTGGCGGTGGTCGTGGCCAAGATCACCGCCGACTATCACTTGCTCGACCAGGTGGCATTGGCTGAACCCGACTACCGGCCGCATGTGATCACCGAGCATTTTTGGCGCGGCTGGGAGAAGTATCGTCGGCCCACGCTCGTGAGCTTCAACGGCCGGTTGTTCGACATCCCGCTCCTGGAACTGTCCGCCTTCCGCTACGGGCTGAACCTGGGCAACTGGTTCAATCTGGCCGGCAAGAGTTTTGAACAGCCGCGGAGCCGCTACAACGTCCAGGCCCATATCGATCTGTGCGAGCTGTTGACGAACTTCGGCTGCACGCGGTTCGTCGGCGGCCTGAACCTGGCGGCCAATCTCCTCGGCAAGCCAGGCAAGATGGATGTCCACGGCCACATGGTCCAAGACCTCTACGACGCCGGCCAATTGACGCAGATCAACGACTACTGCCGCTGCGACGTGCTCGACACGTATTTCGTCTTCCTGCGGACTCGTGTGCTCGTCGGCCAGCTTTCCCTGGATGCCGAACAGGCCCTGATCGCCGAAACCCGGCAATGGCTGGAACAGCGGGCCGGCGAGGTGCAGGCCTACCAGCACTACCTGGATCACTGGGGCGACTGGCTGAACCCCTGGAAACCGGGCCCTTAGCTCGACTTTTGCCATCAACGAACGATTGATAGGCTGGGAAACGCGGGGAAAATGGGGGCAGCGTCTATTATTGCGGCCCCTGCGATACCCAGGGCCGTGCAAAAAGTCGGCGCGAAGATGCAGAAACCCG
>JBDKTH010001222.1:0-1600 GCA_039680305.1 Thermoguttaceae bacterium
GGATCGTACTTCTCCCCGCCCGCCGACTCCGGGGCCTGGGCCGTGAAGACCTTGCCGCAGAGGTTGCATCGCAACTTCTGGAGATAGTAGACCTTCCCCCCCACCGGCGTCTGGCCGACCAGTCGCACCAGGACCCCGGGGCGGTGCGTCTCGTAGACGGTGCCCTGGACGCACGCAGGGCACGGATCGCCGGGGCCCAACGAGGCATGCCGCACCTCGATCTTCTCGGCCCCCGTGTAGGCGTCGGCCCCATGCCGGCCGTGGCCGCCAGCCTGGTCCTCGCCTCCCGCTTCGCGGGACGTCGCGGATCGCTCGGGCGACTCCGGCGAAGCAGCTTCGTCACCCGACGACCGCTCCTCCGACTCCGGCCGACCGCCGACCACCGCCGCCGTCTTCTCGGTCTTAATGCCGAAGAGCAGCTTCCGCAGCCGGGCGATGGTCGTGTGGTTGTCGCCGACCAACTCGGACAGATCGGTATAGGACTCGGCCAACGCCTTGAGCATCGCGTAATCGGGTTCGTCGAGGCGATCCTCAGCCCGTCGCAGTGCGTCTTCCAGCTGGCTCATGTCCAACTCGATGAGGGTCGGCTTCGTGTGGACCATGCTCGCATGCCCCGGCGCCCGACGAAATCTCTGACACCACCGTAGTCCAGCAGCGCATGGACCCACGATACCCACACCCGAGAACGGCGGAAAGATCAGTTCGATGCGATCGCGGTCCCTCCTTGGGCGTCGCAGCTTGACGCCTAGGTCCGCCTCAATGGTCAGGGCCGACCGGCCGCCAGGGACCCGCCGCCTGCGTGGCGTCGGGATTGCCGGCGGAGAGCAGGACGTGCAGCTCGTGCGCCGCCAGTGTCTTGGCCGCCGCGGTGGTGCTCGACGGCCACCAGCGGAACCGCCCGCTGGAAAGCCGTTTGTGGCAAAGCCAAAACCCTTGACCGTCGTAAACCAGCACCTTCAGCGCCGTCGCCGGCCGATTGCGGAACACGAACACCCAGCCGCCCAACGGGTCTTGCCGGAGCACCTCTTTGCAGAGATGGGCTAACCCGTCGATCCCCTTGCGGAAATCGGCCGGTTCCACGGCCACCAGGATCCGCATCTGCGGCGTGACCTGAATCATGATCCGGATTCCAGAAGCTGTGGCTCAGCGCGGTCAGATCGGGCTGCGTCGCGGCCTTCAGATGGACTCGCATCTTCGCCCCGGCGGCGTCCTCCCATTCCACCGTGCATTCGCAAGGCCCGACGGGCCCTGGGGCGAAACCCGAGCCGACCGAAGGGGACAGTTCCACAAACGGAGCTGCGGCGATCCCTGTCGCCGAGGCGGGGCCGCTCACGGCTCGCTGTTCGACCCGTTCCTTGAGCGAGTAGTAATCCAGCCGCAGCGTCCTGGCGGTCGGGCGAATGCCATGCCGGCCAGCTATCGTCACCGCCGCAGCCCACAGTCGGTCAGGGATCCGCGAACGCGGCTGATCTTGACTTTTGCCATCAACGAACGATTGATAGGCTGGGAAACGCGGGGAAAATGGGGGCAGCGTCTATTATTGCGGCCCCTGCGATACCCAGGGCCGTGCAAAAAGTCGGCGCGAAGATGCAGAAACCCG
>JBDKTH010000069.1:0-3039 GCA_039680305.1 Thermoguttaceae bacterium
CGATCTTCTCGACCAGGGCCTCCGTGCCGGTTTCCTCAACGGCTTTATTGACGACCTCGTAGAGGGTTTTGCACTTACTGCATCCGGTTCCAAGAACTTGGATAATCATCTCATCACTCCTCAATCACGATTTCAGGGTCTACGACGATTTCTGACTTCACGGAGTTGGCCACGAGGCTGTACTTCTGGGCCGCCTGAAGGGCACGGCGCACACGGGCTTCCACGACGGTCGCTGCTTCGCCGGCGGCCGCCACCCGGATCTTGGGCTGAAAACGCAACTGCGTGAAGATTTCGGTACGATCCAGCTCAATGAGCTTCGTGCCTTCGGTACGGCACTCGTAGGAGAGCAGATTGAGCTTGAAACGCTCGGTCGCCCAGATGAACATCATCATCACACAGGTGTTGGCCGCTGCCACGTAGGCGTCCTCGGGCGTGAAGACCCCGGCGTGGCCATGGGCGTCCGGCGGAGCCGAGAAGTCATACTCGGGGCCGTTGCCCATCGCGATGTGGCCCCAGTGCTCGCCTTTCCAATGGACGGTAGTGTGGTAGGTTGCCGTTCGACTGCTCACTTCTTCAACTCCTCTTCGGCTTGGGACCGCATGGCGGAAAGATAGGCATCGGCCGCCAACAACCTGGCCCGGTCCGCCTGCCAATCCGTGGTTTCAATGACCATCAGCCAACCTTGGCCGTAGGGGGCTTGGTTGACGGTTTCCGGGGCCAGATCGAGAGCCTCGTTGATCTCCACGACCTTGCCAGCTACGGGCGACTGGAAACTCACGGTGGCCTTGATCGTCTCGACCTCGGCGAACTCGTCGCCTAGGTTCAGGGACGTACCTGTGGGTTTCAGGTGGACGAAGGCCACGTCACCGTTGAGTTGTTGCTGGTAGTCGGTCACCCCAAGTCGCACATGGCCCGCTCCCGCATCCTCCAGCACCCAAATACCCGCGGGACCGTAGAGGCGATCGGTAGCGACCTTGAAGATGAACTTGTCGATGGTGGTTTCCAGAAAGTCAGGCATGACATCTCCTTAGCGGGAATGGACGTGGATTGCGGCATCCCGGAACCCGAGGGCCGCTTCAAGCATTGCCTCCGGTAACGTTGGATGGGCATGGGTGGTCCAGGCCAGGTCATCGGCCGTGAGACCGGCCTGTACAGCCAGGGCCCCTTCGGCAATCAGGTCGGTGGCATGTGGTCCCAGCAGGTGAACCCCGAGGACTCGACCGGACTGGGCTTCACAGACCAGCCGCACCAGTCCGTCGCCTTCACCGAGGAGGCGTGCGCGAGGGTTGGCCGAGAATGCGAACTGGGAAACCTTCACGTCCGCACCTTCGCTGCGAGCTTGAGCTTCGGTCAAGCCCACGCCGGCAACTTCCGGCCGCGTGAAGATCACATTGGGCACCGAGCGGTAGTCGATCTGTCGTTTGCCTCCGGTGGCGTTTTCGGCGGCGACCCGGCCCTCGACCATCGCTTTATGGGCCAGCGTCCAGCCTCCGACCGCATCCCCGATGGCCCAGACCTGGGGGAGATTGGTGGCGAGACGCTCATCGACGGCAATGGCTCGACCGTTGAGCCGCAATCCGCCTTCTGCCAATCCGAGCCCCTGCGTGTTCGGCCAGCGACCGGTCGCCATCAGGACTTTGTCGCCTTCAAAGGCCGCCTCGCCCGCCGCCCCTGTGGCCAACACGCGGAGCGTTTCCCCAGCCTTTTCAATCCGTTTGACGGCGATCCCCGTGTGAATCTGGAGGCCCCGGCGGCGTAGCAGAATCTGGAGACGTTTGGCGATCGTTTCGTCGACCCCCACGGGGAGCACGGACGACGCCATTTCCAGGACGGTTATCTGGCTACCCAGGGCCTCGTAAATGCAGGCGAACTCCAGGCCGATGACTCCGCCTCCAATGACGACCAGTCGTGCCGGCACTGCATCGATGTGGAGTGCCTCAGTGCTGGTCATGACCCCAGGGAGGTCGCGCCCTTCAATGGGCGGCTCCGCGGTGACCGAACCGGGGGCGAGGATGATGTGGCGAGCCGAGACTTCCTGGATGCCTCCCTCCGCCGTATCAACCAACAAGGTATCCGGCCGCGCCAGCCGTGCCTGGCCTCGGATCAACGACACCCGCCGGGCGCGAAGCAACTGTTCTACGCCACCGACGAGTTGATCGACGGTCGTCTGCTTGTACTCCATCAGACGCGGCAAATCCACCGCGACCTCGGGGATCGACAACCCAAACTCACTGGCCCGTCGACAGCGAACGAGGAGTTCCACGCAGGTCGCCAGGGCCTTGGTGGGAATGCAGCCGACGTTCAGGCAAGTGCCGCCGACCTTCGCTTTTTCGACCAGCACGACCCGAGCGCCGCGTTGGGCCGCACTGAGCGCCGCCACGTACCCACCCGGTCCACCGCCGAGGACGGCAACGTCCACTGTTTCGTTCTGGTTTGCCATCGACGCTTCCCGCCTTTCTCACCCTCGCTTGTCAAAGCTCTCCAGGTTCGTGCTCTCACGCGGCCGGATCGTGTGGTATCGCCCGCGTTCGCGCCTGGCATGCTCCGGCCTGAGCCAGCGCCTCGATACACCCCAGGAAACGCAACGTCTGAGAGACACGAACGCGATAAAGGACTTGAGCACCCTGCTTTTCGTCCTCGACGAGCCCGGCCGCCTTCAGAACACCCAGGTGCCGGGATACCGTGGACATGTCCGCCCCGATCATCTCGGTGAGCTGGCAGACGCACTTCTCCCCGTGGCGGGACAGTTCATCCACGATGAACAATCGCGTCGGATGGGCGAGGGCATTGATGACCTTGGCCTTCGCGACGTATCGGGCTTGCGTTTGCGTGTTCATCCGTACCACCGCTGATACGATGAGTTGGTGATTCCACCAATTCGCCATGTGTTTGTCAGACAATCCGTTTCGTATGCATTACAATGGACTCCGCAGGACACGCTGCGTCAGGTAGGCGAAGCACCAGAAGCGAGAAGCATTTGTCCCTTTCATCGGCATTCGCTGTTTGGCAAATTAGCCAACTACTCGAGGACGCAGCAGG
>JBDKTH010000944.1:0-2181 GCA_039680305.1 Thermoguttaceae bacterium
CGGGGACATCAACTGCGACGCCCGGAGATTCCAACCTTTGGTCTGGATCGCCAGCGGACTGCCAACCCGGGCGCCCAACGGGAAGATCGAGGTAATCCGCGGCAGCTGGCCGATCGTGATGCGATAGACGAAATCCTCGCGACCGCGGTAGATGGCGTCGGTCATCGAGAGCACATACTCGCCGTCGTCGGGGACCTCGAAGTAAATCACCGGATCGGGCTTGAAGCGGAAGTCGTCGCTATAGGCCAACTCCTTCCCCTTCGCGTCGTAGAGCGTCAGCACGGGCTGGAACCAGCCGGGCACCGCGTCGGCCACGTAGGGGATCAGGTCCCGCGCGGCGGTCGAGATCACCAGCCGCTGCCCCTTACTTGCCTCGAAGCGATACTGGTTCACTTCGCCGGAGGCGACCTGACCGTTCAGCGTACAGGGCAACGTGATCCGCTGCTCCACCTCGTCGTCGGGCCGCTTGCGCTGCGCAAGCTCTTCCTTCCCGAGCACCTGGAAATCGCTCGTGAGCATCGGTTTCCGGCTGACTTCGGGGAGTTGCCCGACGTAGAACACCAGCGGGTTCGATATCCCGCGGGGCGTGGCCAGCCGCAGTTCGCGCCGGCCCGGTTCCGCGTCGGGATCGACCGTGACGTCGAGGAACACCAGACTGGAGATCGAAACGCTCGCCGGCCGCTGGACGTATTCGGTGATCCGCTTTTGGATCCGCCCGATGAGGGTCGCCATGGGCGACTCCTTCGCCGCCAACGCCCCCATCACCGTGGGCTTGGAGTCGGTCTTCGCCTTGTCCGAATCCATCATCGCCGACGGGTCGGACATCATCGTGTCCATCATGCCCGGGGCCGTCTTCGTGTCACGCTTGAGCTCCTTGAGTTGTTCGCGGAGCAGCATGATCTCCTGCGGGCCGACTTTTCGGAAATACGCGACGATTTTGGCCGAGACGCCCGTGCCGGAGACCAGCACGCTGTTGACGTCATCCAGCCCTTGTCCGCCGAGCTTGACCGGGAACGTCGTCCCCTGCTGGCCGCCGGCCGGATAGGCATAACCGATGTAGGGCCGCACCTGTCCGTACGCCGAAGAGATCATTGCCAGCCATCCGGCCAGTCCCACGATCGGAAGCCATCGAACTCGCTTCATATGCCGCTCCATTCTCCGCAGGGGCAAAGCCATTCGCCAAAAGTTGCTGTCGCTCTTACATGATCTCGGTCAGGAGGCCGGCCGATTTGGCGCCCTCCTGGGCCGAGGGAAGCACATAGGCTTCCGCCCCCATGGGATGGGGCAGCTTGGCGCCAGGGTCGATGCCGGCCAGCTTGTAGATGCTGCCGAGGAGATCGACCGGATAGACGGGCCGCGTCTTGACCTCTTGAGCTTTGGCATCCGACTCGCCGACGATGTGACCGCCTTTGAACCCGCCGCCGGCCACCAGCACGGAAAAGACGTTGCCATAGTGGTTGCGACCGCCATTCCACGGCGGCTGCCAGTCGATCTTCGGCCCGCGGCCAAACTCGCCGCAGCACCAGACGATCGTGCTCTCCAGCAGGCCGCGTTCGTGCAAGTCCAACAAGAGCGACGCCAGCCCTTGGTCCAGCTGCGGCGCCTGCCGGCGCATCACCTGGAAGTGATCCTTGTGGGTATCCCAGCCGCCGGGATAGTTGATGACGACGTACGGGACGCCCGTCTCGACCAAGCGCCGCGCCACCAGGCATTCCTGGCCGAAGGTGTGGCGGCCGTAGCGATCCCGCAATTCGGGCTTCTCCTTGGAGAGATCGAAGACCCCTTTGCCCGGGCCCAAGATCAGGTCATACGCCGCTTTCTTGGCCTCGACGGCGGCCGCGATCTGCGGGCTGGCGCCCATCGCGCTGCCGAGGGTATTCATCTGTTCGAGCAGCTCGCGCCGGGCCGTTTGCCGCTCATCGGTGATGCCCCGGGCCACAACCCCTTCGACCTCGAACCGGCCGGCGTTCGGGTCCCCGCCCGTGGCAAAGGGTTTGAACTTCGGACCCAAGAACCCTTCTTCGGAAAACCGCCCCTGCGGCCGCGTCAGCACCACGTAGGGCGGGATGATCCCTTTGTACTGCTTGCTCTTAAAGAGCGAGAACACGGCCCCGACGCTCGGATAGGCCAGGCGCTCGCCGGGCGCGTGGCCGGTCTGCATCAGGTAGGCCGCCGTCTCAT
>JBDKTH010000956.1:0-15302 GCA_039680305.1 Thermoguttaceae bacterium
AGAATCTCTGCCCATGGAATTGCGTGGTGAGTCCAGGGTTCCGATTCGCGGAGCTCAAGCCGCCCCCCCTCAAGTGAGTGCCTTTCGGCGGGATGACCGGCCATTTGGCCAGCTCCTCCACGATTGGCAGCAAGACGGCTCGACACCCACGGCCTATATATCGCTGTTGAGCCAGTCGTTGTTCCCATCGAAAGAGGGGAGGACTACGGTTTCCAAGCGATGGGGGGTAATGCTATACTAACCGACTTGAAATGGTGGCAGAGGTAGTCTGCAAGGATTGACGCGATGCTACAGCAAATGGAGCTGCTCAACGGCAGGGTCGCCCGGAATGGCGAGGCGTTCGGGAACGTACACGTGTACGTCAATCCGAGCGAGACCGAGCGGAAGTATCTTTCCGAGACCCTTAAGTTGGACGAACACACGCTCGCGTCAGCCCTCGACCCAGACGAGTTGGCTCGTTTGGAGTTTGAGCCGGATCATGTAGCGATCATTTTCAAACGCCCGAGGAACTATTCGAATGAGGACCAGTTCGTCTTCAAGGTGAGTTCGATTGGCCTGTTCCTCTTTTCCGACAAGTTGGTCATTGTCCTGCCCGAAGACTTTTCCCTTGTCCAGGGTAAGCCGTTCGCTCGCGTCTCATCGCTCCACGATCTTGCGCTGCGGTTGATCTACAGTTCGATTTTCCACTTTGTGGAACACCTCAAGGTGGTCAACGCCGTATCTGACTCGCTCGAACAACAGATCAACACGTCGATGCAGAACAAGTATCTGCTCGACCTGTTCAGTCTGGAAAAAAGCCTGGTGTACTATCTGAACGCCATCAACTCGAATGGGAAGCTGATCGAGCGGTTGAAGAACAGCGCAGCGAAGATCGGCTTCAGTGCGGACAACGTCGAGTTCATCGACGACCTGATCATTGAAAACGGCCAGTGCTACGAGCAGGCCGAGATCTACTCGAACATTCTCGCCAGCATGATGGACGCCCGGGTCTCGATCGTCAGCAACAACCTCAACTGGCTGATGAAGACGCTCAACATCATCACGATCGCCATTATGCTGCCGACGCTGGTGGTGAGCATTTTCTCAATGAACGTCGAGTTCCCCGGCAAGGCTCACCCCTGGGCGTTCTGGATCATCCTGGCACTCGCGTCGGTGTCCGTCGTCGCGGTTCGCCTGGTCTGGCGGTGGAAGAAATGGTGATCAGATGCAAGAGTCGAGTGAAAGAGGTCCGCGTGGCAATGAGGAGGAGCAACCGAGGATGTTCAAGAAGTCGGCAAATCGGACGGTAGTGGTCTCCAATCCTCAAGGGCTGCACGCCCGACCATGCCTGGCGATTGTCAACGCACTTCGCGGCCTGTCGGCGACGGTCAAGATCCGCAATGGGAAACAGGTTGTAGACGCCACCAGTATCCTGCAGTTGATGACGCTCGCCGCAACCCAAGGGACCGAGTTGGTCTTGTTGGCCAAGGGACCGGATGCCGACAAGGCCCTGGAGGCCTTGACCGAACTGTTCGTCTGTGGCTTTGACGGCCATCTCGACCAATAGGCGACTGCCCCGGGCGATCGCGAGCCTGCCGCCCCCCGCACGATACGGAAACTTGCCGAATCCCGTCCAAACGGCCCAAGACTCCGCGTCTGAGGGGGATGGTGCTACCTTGCCTCCCCTCACTCTGCGTGATATGGTTTACTGCGTCTACTTCACCAATCTTGATAAGGATGAACACCAATGGTAAAGAAAGCCCCCGCCGTCAAGAAACCGGGCCCTGACAGCAGCAAGCAACTAGTCGACGCAATCGCGACCGTCAAGCATCTTCAAGACTTCATCCAGGAACACGGCGGCCTGAATCAGGCCGTCGAAGCCGTCAATCGGGTCTACCAGCTGATCGAGTTGACCGGCGGGGTTGACGAGTTGAAGCAAGCGCTGACGATCGTCGGTGGCGAAGGCCAGCCAGAGGCCGCCCCGTCGCAAGGGTAGACGTCGAATACCGACTCCCAAAGCAAAACCCTTGCCCCGGGGTTGGGGCAAGGGTTTTGCTCGTTCTTGGGGGCGGCCAAGCGATGACTCTCGCGACTAGAAGTCGCTGCCGCCCGGGTTGAACTGCTCGAATTCGTCGTAGGGCTTTTGGGCAAGATTTTCGAAAAGGGTGAAGTCCTGGAGCCAAAGTAGCTTCACTTCGCCCGTCGGACCATTACGCTGCTTGGACACGATGATCTCGGCCTTGCCGACCAGGTCCTGCGCGAGGGCCTCTTCCTTGGTGTGATAGTACTCTTCACGGTGGACGAACATGACCACGTCGGCGTCCTGCTCGATAGCCCCGGATTCGCGGAGATGACTCATGCGCGGCCGGTTGTCCTTGGTCGCCTCCGCCTGACGGTTCAACTGGGCCAGGCATAGCACGGGGACCTTCATCTCACGGGCAAGTCCTTTGAGCCGCCGGGCGATCTTGGCCACCTGCTCCTGACGAGGATCGCGAGAGTTCTCCGGCTCGATGAGCTGCAGATAGTCGATCACGATCAGCCCGAGCTTTGCCTTGCGTTTGAGCCGGCGGGCACAAGCGGCGATCTCCGTGATCGTGCGGCTGGGGGTGTCGTCGATGAACAGCGGTGCTTTGCTCAACTCGGCCGAAGCCTTCACCAGGCGGTCGCGGTCCTCGCCCGACATATAGCCGCCGCGAAACTTCTTGCCGTTGATCTTGCCCCGCGCGCAGAGCATACGCTGAGCCAACTCGACCCTCGCCATTTCCAGGCTCACGAACAACGTCGTCGTGTTCGAGTCGACGCACACACGATCGGCGATATTGCTGGCGAAGGCCGTTTTTCCCATACTCGGCCGGGCCGCCAGGATGATCAGTTCCGACTCGTGCAGACCACCGGTCATTTCGTCGAGATCGATGTATCCGGTCGGCGTGCCCGAGGCACTCCCTTGCTCCAGACGCTTGTCGATCTGCTCGAAGGCCTCGATCAGGATGTCTTGCATGCTAGCCACCTGATCGGAGCTTCGCCGGTCGTGAACGGCGAAGATTTTCTCCTCAGCCCGGCCGAGCAGTTCACGCGGATCGAGCGTCGGGTCGTACGCATCGCGGAGGACCTCGGTGCTGGCGTGGATCAGTTCGCGCAGCGTGGCCTTGTCGCGGACGATCTTCGCATAGTATTCCGCATGCGCGGCCACGGCCACGGACTGCACGACCTCGGCCAGATAGGCCGCCCCGCCGACTGCTTCATAGTCGCCCGCCCGCCGCAACTGCTCGACCAACAGCGTCGTGTCGATACGGCCGCCTTCGTCGTTCATCGCCAGGATGTGAGCGAACAGCTTCCGGTTCGCATCGGAGTAGAAATCATCCGGCCGCAGCAGCAAGGCGACGTCGTCGCACATGCTCGGATCCAACAGCAGACTGCCGATGACCCCCTTTTCCGCATCCTGGTTTTGCGGCGGCAGGCGATCGAGAATCTCAGAGCTGAGCTTTCCCGTCGAATGAGTGGCATCGACGCGTCCCGTGGTAGCCATAACGGCCCATCCTTTTCGAGAATTCGAAGACCCAAAAACGAAACCCGCAGGCGATTGCTCCCCGAAACCGCTCTACGGGTCGTTGCGCATCATAAGCATCGCAGATGTGCTTGGCAACCATCGCCTCCCAGACGAGGGACGGCGGGGGCGGTGGAGCACAGGGCGACATTCGGGTGAGGCCTGAAGAATGGAGAAGACCTGCCGATTTCCAAGCCGTTCACCAATGAAAAACCCCCGGCCGTAAGAACCGGGGGTCTTTCCAAAACCGTGTATCCCACGACGGCGTCGCGTCGAGGGAGTGTGTTCAGGTCGTCGGGGCCGGGGCGGCGCTGGGCTGCTCCTCGCCGACGGTGGGAACGACCCAGACCTTCAGCTCGGCCTCGATCTCCTGGCCGAGGTGGATCTTGACCGTGTAGAGGCCCAATTCCTTCAGCGGACCCTGCAACCGCACCTGATCGGCCGTGATGTGAACGTTGACCTTCTTCAAGGCATTCACGATCTCGACCGCGCCCACTGAGCCGTAGAGGTGGCCTTCGTCGTTCGCATTGGCTTCGATCGTGACGCTCTGGCGTCCCAGTTCCTGGGCCATGGTTCGCAGGCCAGCCAGACGCCGATTCTGGATTTCCTGAAGGCGAGCCTTGTGCTTTTCGATCATCCGTCGGTGATGATCGGTCGCGATCGTGGCGAGGCCCTGCGGCAGCAGATAGTTCATCGCGTAGCCGCGTTTCACCTCGACGACGTCGCCTTGCTTGCCGAGGTGGTCGACCGACTGGACCAGCAGGAGTTGGATGCCACCGCGCGGACCTTTGGGGAGACGTTTTCCGCGGGCGAGAACGTTTTGAGTGGAGTTGTTCTTGGACATTGGACCTCAGACCGCAACAGTGTTCTAAAAGGGGATATCGTCGCTTGGCCCGGCCGGCGGGGCCGGGCTGCTGTAATCGTCCGCCGATGGGCCGGCTTGGTGGAAATCGGGCTGACGCCGCGACTGCACGCGTCCCCCCCCACCACCACCGCCGCTCCCGCCGCCGCCACCTTCGCCGCGGCCGCCGAGCATCTGCATCCGCTCGCAGATCACCCGCAACTTGGACCGCTTCTGACCGTCGTTGGTTTCCCAGGTATCGAGCTTCAACCGTCCCTCGATCAACACCGGGGACCCTTTGCTCAGATACTCGCTCGCCACTTCCGCGGTTCGCGACCAGAGGGTCACGTCGACAAACGTCGCCTCGTCGACCCACTCTCCGCTGGCGTTCTTATAGCGATCGTTGACCGCCACGCCGATGTCCGAAACGGCGGTACCGCTCGGCGTGTAACGAAGTTCTGGGTCGCGAGTGAGATTCCCGACCAATATCACGCGGTTGTAGCTTGCCATGATAGTCTGCTCCTTCGCCGACTACGCTTCGTCGCCTTCCACGACCGCCTCGACCTCGCCGTCACCACCAGGAACCACGGCCTCATCCCGGACCGCAACGCTCTCCGGGCGAGTCGCGACAAACTGGCCGGTTCGGGCGTGCTCCACCAAGGTATCCACGATCCGCGGATCCACCTTGAGGAACAGTTCCCGTAGGATGCTCTCGTTGATCTGGCACTTCTTGGTGATTTCGTCGACCTTCGGGCCCTCGACCCGGAAATAGACGAGCCAGTAGGTGCCTTTCCGGTGCCCCTTGATCGGATACGCCAAGCGGCGTTCTTCCCAGAGGCGGCTGACGATCACTTCGCCGCCAGCGTCTTGGATGATCGTGTGGATCTGGTTTGCGATCCCATCCGGATCCCGCGAGTACCGCGTGGAGTCCAGGATCAACATGCCTTCATAGACAGTCGCTGCCAAAAGTGTACTCCTTGTCGGCTTCAGTTGTATCGATTCATGCAGTACTGAATTCCTTCTCGAGCCCAGTCGGCCACTGCATCCGCCGCATGCTGGATTGCCTGCTCGATCTGGGGCAACTCGTCCTTAGCAAACTTGCCGAGCACGTAGTTGGCCGCCTCCCAACCCTCCGGCGCTGCGCCGATGCCAACACGCAACCGCGGGAACTCTTCCGTCCCCAACCGGCGGATAATATCATCCAACCCCTTCTGCCCACCGGAGGAACCTTTCGGCCGAAACCGCAACTTGCCCACTGGAAGACTCAGGTCATCGCAGATGACCAGCAAATCATCCAAGGGCAACTTGTAAAAGTCGACCGCAGCCAGGACGCTTGTCCCGCTGAGGTTCATGTACGTCACCGGGCTGAGCAACAGGGCCCGTGAGCCATTCAGGTCGGCATCCACCACCTCCCCCTCAAACTTTCCTTGAGGGCGACTCGTGGCATGGCGTCGGGCCACTTCAGCCAACACCGCATAGCCCAAGTTGTGTCGTGTTCCCGCATATCGACGCCCGGGATTGCCTAGTCCAACTATCAACTTCATGGACGGCACTCCCCGTGCGTCAGGCTGCCGGCGCCTGCGCTATTCGGCAGCCTCTTCTTCCTCCTCGGCCTTGCGACCGATAACCTCCGGCTCAGCGCCTTCGGCCGCGGCCTCGACTTCAGCTTCTTCGACCGGCTCATGGCACTCGACCACGATCAGTTCCGGATCGGCAAGAACGCTGACCGTCGGAGGCAACTCCAGATTCTGAACCAGAATCCGATCGCCGAGCTTGAGGTGATTGACGCCGACAAACAGCTTCTCGGGAATCGAAGCCACTTCGCACTCAATCTCCACCTCGTGGATGTGCTGCGTGACCACGCCGCCCTGCTTGACGCCAGGCGCCTCACCGCGAAGCTCGACCGCCACTTGCACCTGAACCTTTTCGTGCTCGGAGATCCGCGTGAGGTCAATATGAAGGACGTGCGTCCCCCAGGTATCCCACTGCACCTCCCGCAGGAAAGCCTGCTCGCGAAGCTCGCCGACCAGGTTCACCAATCGGGTTCCGTGCCGGATCAGCTCACCCAGCCCCTCCTTCGACACTTCCAACGCAACATTCTCCTGGCCATGCCCGTAAAGGATGGCAGGGACCCCACCGCTGTTGCGCATTCGCCGGGCATTTCGCTTGCCCCGGGTTTCACGGAGTTGAACGTTCAGTTCCGCCATGGCCGTCCTCAATCAGTGTTCGGTATATCTCTTTGCGTATTATCCGTGCGCCGCTAATTGCTTGGATTAGAAACTACTTATTGTGCCGGAAACCGCGTAGATTTCAACCCCAGCCGGCTGGAATTTTGTCCATCCAGCGTGGCAGGCGCCAGAACTTAGCCAGATTTCCTCATCTTCGTCACCTCAAGGCCAGCCAATCAGACGAACAGCCTGCTGACCGATTCGTTTCGGTGGATCCGCTTAACCGCCTCTCCCAACAGAGGGGCGACACTCAGCTGCCGAATCTTGGGCAGCTGGTGTTCTGGCGTCAGCGGGATCGTGTCCGTGACGATAACCTCCTCTACAGGGGCGTCCGCAATCCGCTTGATCGCATCCCCACAAAGCAGGCCATGCGTAGCTGCCAGAAATATCTTGCTTGCACCAGCCGCCTTCACCCGCTGCGCAGCCCCGCAAATCGAGCTTCCGGTGCTGATCATGTCGTCGAAAATCAGTGCGACCTTCCCTTCAATCGGTCCACCGATCAGGTTTGCCTGTCGGGTGGTAGAACCGGAACGGCGTTTGTCGACGATTGCCAATGGGGGGGACCCAAGGTCGGCCACATGCGTCAGGGCTCGCTTGATACTCCCCTCGTCCGGGCTAACTACCACGATGTCTTCCGCTGTTAGTCCCAGATCCTTGAAGTAGGAATCCAGCACGTTTGCCCCAAAGAGGTGGTCTACGGGAATATCGAAGAACCCCTGGATTTGAGGGGCGTGAAGATCCATTGTCAAGACCCGATCGGCCCCCGCACGGGTAATCAGATTGGCCACCAGTTTCGCCGTGATGGGGACACGCCCCTCATCCTTACGATCCTGGCGGGCGTACCCAAAGTAAGGAACAACCGCGGTAATTCGTTCGGCGCTCGCCCGTTTGAAACTGTCGATCATAATCAACAGTTCCATCAGATTCTCGTTGACTGGCGGGCAAGTGGGCTGGACGATGAAGACATCTCGTCCCCGAACGTCTTGATCGATTTTGCACGAAATCTCACCGTCCGGGAAGTTGCCGATGGAGACATGGCCCAACGACAATCCGAGGTATTCGCACATCCGCACTGCCAGCTCCGGATTCGCCCGGCCGCTGAAGACCTTCATATCATTCATGGCTCCAAGATCGTTCCTGCAATGGAGTGGTATACTTGGCGGGGAGGCCGTCTGTTGGCCCTTGGCCTTGAGTGTCCACTCACTTGACAATCGCCAGGGCGGGATGTTTTTCGCCCGTCCCAACATCTTGCCATGAAAATGGCTTCCTCACCAGGGGGTCACCGCCAGTTTGTTAGGTTCTTGATAAAACATTCCTAGGCCGTACGCCGTCATCGTAGTGCCGAGCCCCAAACTCCCACGAGGTTACTATGGTTCGATCCCTTGCGATCTCCCTGGCGCTCTTGTTCCCCCTTGCCTGGGGAAATCCGACGATCGCCAAAGCCGAGACTGCCCCCTCACCTCGCCTCTACGAGTTGATGATCAACGGCGAGAGCTTTTTGGTGGAGGCCGACCAGCAGGCTCGCCTGGAAAGCAAGGAGCGGCCGGGGGTCACATACAACGTGGCGTTACGGGTCGCGCTTCGGCAGCCGATCGAGCTCAACACCCTGCGGCTGGAGTACGACTGGCCGGCCCAAGTCGAGGACGATCGCGGTCGCAAACAGCGGACCGTCAAGGTTCACCACGAACTCGGATATACTGTCCTCTTCACCGACCTGGGGCAACCCCTAGAAGGGAAGGATGCGGGCGAAGCCCTCGATATCCTTATTCAGTCGGTTACGAAGAGCCTCACCGAGTCGGGTATGCAAAGGCTCGCCCCGTCCAAGCCGTATCATCGCGAGTTTGCTGGTGCCAAGGCTCGCGGTGTTACGATTCATTATCAGGACAAGGAGGGGTTCGGCCAGGCGTGCCTGGTCTACCTATTGGTAGGTGATCGGTTCACTGGCTCGTGCATTGCTCAGTATTTCGACAAGGACGAAGAAACGGTCCTGCCACGAATCAAGGCCCTGCTCGACTCCGTCCGGTCCCGGCGTTAGGGTGACCGGAAAAGCCCTCCCCCTCCCGCTTTTACATTGACAGCCTGTGCTAGGGGGGTAAAATATGGGGTTTTCCCGGTCCCAGCAATCCTCTCCTGGGGCTTTTCTTGTTAGAAGCCATTTCGACGCCGAGAACACCTGAGACGATGAGCGCTCTCAACCGGTTCCGAAACCGCTTCCTGCGATTTGTTCGGAGCCGACGCAAGACCGAAGGAGCAAGCCGTTGAAAGAAGCCATTGCCAAAGCCGATGTCTTGATCGAAGCCCTCCAGTGGATTCGCCAGTTCCGCGGCAAGATCACGGTGATCAAGCTGGGCGGCAGCGTGATGGAAGATCCTCGGGCGATCACGCATCTGCTGTTGGACGTCGTCTTCATGGAATCGGTCGACATGCGTCCCGTGATCGTCCACGGCGGCGGCGCGGCGATCAGCCGGGGGATGGCGGCGGCGGGCCTCCAGCCTCGCTTTGTTCAAGGCCGGCGTTACACCGATGAAGGCACGCTGAAGATCGTCGAGCAGGTCTTGGCTTATGAGACCTGCGAAGGCCTTGCCTCGCAGATCCAGAATCTCGGCGGCCGGGCGCAGGCGTTGAACTTCCGCTCGACGAACGTCTTGTTTGGCGAACGGCTCCACCTGAACGGCGGCAATGGCGAAGCGGTCGACCTCGGCTATGTCGGCTCGGTCAATCGCGTCGACAACGAGACGATCCTGAAGCTCTGCACCCAGGGCGTCGTTCCGGTGATTCCCTCAATGTGCCTTGGCGAGGACGGCCAGAAGCTTAACGTCAATGCCGATACGGCCGCGACCGCCGTGGCGCAGGCCCTGGATGCGGAGAAACTCGTCTACCTGAGCGACGTCAACGGCGTGCGTCGTGACAAGAAAGACCCTGACTCGCTGCTCCACTCCCTGACCGCCGACGAAGCGAGAGAGCTGATCCGGTCGGGCGCGATCGAGTCCGGCATGATCCCCAAGGTCGAGGCCTGCCTGGAGACCCTCGAGAAAGGTGTTCGCAAGATCCACATTATCGATGGCCGTGTCCGCCACTCGTTGCTCTTGGAAGTCTACACGAGCAAGGGGGTGGGCACCGAAATCGTGAAAAACAGGAAGTAGGCAGTTCGCAGCGAGCAGGAAGAATCGCCCCTTTCATTCTGCATTCTGACTTCTGCATTCATCCTTTAGCATTCGTCCTTTCCTAAGGAGTAACGATTCGTGGCTACTAGTGGCCCTCTGAGTTCCGCAGAAACCGTCCAGCTGTTCGACAAGTACGTCATCCCCAACTACGCCCGCTTCCCCGTGTCGCTGGTGCGTGGCGAGGGATCGTACGTCTGGGACGCTGAGGGAAACCGTTATCTCGATTTCTTCCCGGGCTGGGGATGCAATCTGCTCGGTCATTGCCCAGGGCCGGTGGTGGAGGCGGTGCAGGACCAGGTAGCCAAGTTGATCCATGTGCCCAATAGCTGGTACACCGAACTCCAGGGGCTGTGGGCCCAGGCGATCTGCGAGCGGAGCTTCGACGGCCAGGCTTTTTTCTGCAACTCGGGCACCGAGGCCAATGAAGCGGCCATCAAGTTGGTGCGGCTGCACTGCACCCCGAATCGCCGCTACAAGATCATCACCTTCGAAGGGAGCTTCCACGGCCGGACGCTCGGCTCGACGACCGCGACCGCTCAGCCGAAGTACCACGCCGGCCTCGGACCGTTGGTCGCCGGTTTCGTCTACGCGCCGTATGGCGACCTCGACGCAGTGGCCAAGCTGATCGACGACGAAACGGCCGCAATCATGATCGAGCCGGTCCAAGGCGAAGGCGGCGTCCGGATCCCGCCCGAAGGCTTCCTGGCCGGGCTGCGCAAGCTGGCCGATGAACACGGACTGCTGCTGGTCTTCGACGAGGTCCAGACGGGCTGCGGGCGCACGGGCCACTGGTTCGGCTACCAGCACTTCGGCGTCACGCCGGACATCATGACACTGGCCAAGTGCATTTGCGGCGGAATCGCGGGCGCGGCGATGGTGGCCAAGCGGGAGTTGGCGCCCAGTCTGCGTCCGGGCATGCATGCCGCCACCTATGGCGGCAATCCGATCGCGGCCCGGGCGGCGATTGCCACGTTCGAGATGATTGAGAAGCAGAACCTCCTGGAAAAGGCTCAGCGGCTCGGCGAAGTCTTCCGCCAGCGGCTCGTCGAGCTCCAGAAGGAGTGCGAGATCATCCGCGAGGTTCGGGTCCTCGGGCTGATGATCGGCGTTGAGTTGACGACAGAAGGGGCGCCGGTGGTCAAGGGATGCCTGGAACGCAAGTTGCTGATCAACTGCACCCACGGCACCGTGATCCGCCTGTTGCCTGCGATGATTCTTAGCGAACAAGAAGTCCACCAGGGCTGCGATATCCTGGCTGAGGTGCTCAAGAAGCAGGCCGGTTGAAGCCGGCGCTTAGCCAAAACTCCAGAAGGGCTGTCACCTATGCGACACCTACTGACCCTGGGCGATCTGACGCCCGCAGAAATCGAACGCATCTTTTCCATCACCGAGGACCTCAAGTCGAAGTACCTCCGTGGATTGCGGGAGCCGCTCTTGCCGGGCCGGGTGATGGCTCTGCTCTTTGAAAAGCCGTCGCTGCGGACCCGCGTCAGCTTCGAGGCCGCCATGGTTCACCTTGGCGGCAGCGCCCTGTTCCTGGGCGAAGAAGCCGGGTTCGGACGCCGCGAGAGCGTGGCTGATTTCGCCCGCGTGTTGAGTCAGTACGTCGACGTGATCGTGGTCCGGGCGAAGCGTCACGAGCTGGTGACCGAGGTCGCCGAGTACAGTTCCTGTGCGGTGATCAACGGCCTGACCGATCGCTCCCATCCCTGCCAGGCGATGGCCGACCTGTTCACGTTGCGCGAACTGTTCGGCAAGCTCAAGGGGCACACACTGGCCTGGATCGGCGACGGGAACAATGTGGCTCGAAGTCTGGCGATGGGCTGCGGGAAGATCGGGATGCGGTACGCCATGGCCACGCCCAGAGGCTACGAATTCGACGCGGCGTTTCTGGCCCACTTGAAACGGGAAGTGCCCAATCTGGACCTCGTTGCCACGCACGATCCGGTCGAAGCGGTGCGCGACGCGGTGGCCGTCTACACCGACGTCTGGGCGAGCATGGGGCAGGAGAGCGAGGCGGAACAGCGACGGGTCGTCTTCCGCGACTACCAGATCAACGCCGAACTGATGTCGCACACGCAGAAGGGGGCCGTGTTCATGCACTGTCTGCCGGCCCATCGCGGCGATGAGGTCACCGACGAAGTGATCGACGGCCCTCAGAGCGTTGTCGTCCACCAGGCCGCCAACCGGATGCATGCCCAAAAAGGCATCCTCGCCTGGTTGCTCGGCGCGAAATCGTGAAGCGACGATTCCCTCGGGAAACCGGTCGTGTGCCACTGTTTGCCTTCCAGGCAAGCAGTGCTCCGGTTTTCTGTTCGCGGCGTCCTCCCGAACACTGCGGGTGTTCTCCACGTTGACAATTCTCCCTGGAATCCCCATGCGTCTTGACAACCGCCAGTCCGACGAACTTCGCCCGATTCAGATCACCCGCGGGTTTACCCAGGCGCCGGCGGGCAGTGTGCTCGTCCAGGCCGGTCGGACCATGGTCCTCTGCACGGCCAGCGTCGAGTCGCAAGTGCCGGCGTGGATGGAAGGCAAAGGCACCGGCTGGGTCACGGCCGAGTACAGCATGCTTCCGGCGAGCACGGTCCCCCGCAAGCGCCGCGAGCGCGACGGCAAGATCGACGGCCGTTCCAACGAGATCCAACGGCTGATCGGTCGCAGCCTTCGCGCGGTGACGGATCTGGCCATGCTCGGGGAACGTACGATCGCCATCGACTGCGACGTGCTTCAGGCCGATGGCGGCACTCGAACCCTGAGCATCACCGGAGCCTTCGTGGCCCTGGTCGATGCGATCGCCGCGATTCGCGCCGAGTTGCCCGGATCCCCGTTGCGCGACAGTGTTGCTGCAACCAGCGTCGGGATCCTCGAAGGTCAGCTACTGCTCGACCTCAACCAGCGGGAAGACTCGTCGGCGTCGGTCGACATGAACGTCGTCATGACCGGCCGGGGCCAGTTGGTCGAGGTCCAAGGGACCGGCGAAGAGGCCACGTTCTCGGAGGACGAGCTGACGCGGATGCTCGCCCTGGCTCGGCGCGGCATCGGGCAACTGACCGCCCTGCAGCGCGCGGCCCTTGGCAGCTTGTGGCCGTTTGCCGAGTGAAACGGCCTGCTAGCTCACCTCTCCAAGCTATTTCTGGACGGTCCTCACGAAAGGGGAGCGGACAAGCGTGCGAGCCATTCTCCTCTGGTTGGGGGAATGGTCCTGCAAACCGCCTCCGCAGCCGGCCGGCACTCCTCGGATCGCCCCCCAGGTTAAGGGATGGAATTGTGGAAAGCCTCACGTGTTGTGATGCACATTTTGCGACGCGGTGCACATTCGCAAGTGACAGCTACTTCGTTAGTTACATTTACGCGAAAAGACGCAAGTGAACCAACCCAAAAGTGGGGAGGTGTTGCACAATTCAAGGGTGTCTACGTAGTTCAGGTTAGAATGCCCCACCTATGATTACCTCCCCCCGCATGGTTTCCGTGTTCCGGAAGTCCCTGTCCCGTGCTCCGCGAGGAGCACGAGCCACGCGGGCAGCCGCCAAGCGGCGCTTGGGTCGGGCCTGATGGCCGTACGCTGAAGCGCGAGGGCAATTTGTCGAGAGCGTCAATTGTCAAAGATCAAAGCGGCTTGCCTTCTCGGGCTGCCAGGAATCAGCCTACCAAAACGGCTGGCCCAATTTCAACACGATCTGGCGCGGCGGAGTTCGGGAAGGACGAAGGGCGAAGAGACTATCTCAGAACTCCCTTTCCCTCCGGGAGAGGGAAGCGATGTCGTGACGTTTTGAGGTAGCCTCTAGGAGGCTATCTGGAAAGCTGCCGCCACGCAGCGGCGTAGGGACGTAGCCGGGGACGTAAGTCCCGGAATAGGGCTGACAAAGCAACTTTCCCAAACCGCGCAGTGGGGCGGCACGCCAGTGGCACGCGGCGCGAAGGCTAGCCCTCGCTCACCGGCAGCCGCAGCACAAAGCATGCCCCATCGGTGATCTGCGGATCCAACCCGAGGCGAGCCCCCATGTCGCGCGCGAGTCGCTTGCTCAGGGCCAGGCCCAGGCCGATGCCGGGGGCCGAGTCGGCCGCGTCACGGGCCGATTTGGCGAACGCCCGAAAGAGCCGGCGCGCGGGACGGCGAGAGAGCCCGGGCCCATGATCGCGGACCCGCAGGTCGACCGCGCTGTCGGCCAGGCCCGCACTCAGGTGGATTCGCTTGTCGGTGCCCTGGGAGGCGTACTTGCAGGCGTTATCCACCAGGTTGAACAGGATCTGTTCCAGAGTTGAAGGTTTGACGCGAACGCGCGTCGTTGATGTCCGGGCGTCGCCCTCGACGACCAGTTCCATCCCCGCCTGGCTGGCCCGCTCGGAAAGCCGGCGGCAGATCGGTTCGAGCAGTTCTGCCAGCGGGAGCTGTTCGGCCGGACCGCTGGAGCGGCCGCGTTCCAGACGGGCGTAGGCCAGCACGTTTTCCACGAGGTGGCTCAGACGCGAGGCCTCGGTATGGAGCGTGCGGAGATACGTCTGCTGGGTCTGCGCGTCGGGGACCATCCCCTCGACCAGCATTTCCGTATACATGTGGAAGGTGGTCAGGGGCGTGCGAAGCTCGTGGGTCACGGCCGACACGAAGGCTGCCCGACGCTTACTGAGGCGGAGGACGCCCCACAACAGGCCTCCCACGGCCGCCAGCGCGACGATGGCGCTGCCCCAGGCCAGCCAAAGCGTCAGCCGGACCGGAGAAGCCGGCGGTTCATTGCCCCAGACGACCTCGCCGGGGAGGAGCCGGGCCGGAATAGCGGCCAGGCGCCGCGACTCGTCTCCCGTCTCGGACGGATTGGTGGGCACCAGATCGGCGGCGGGCAACAGATCCGCGACACTCTCGAGCAACCAGCGCTTGACCGCCGGCCAGTCCAACAGGCAGCCCTGGATGCACACGCGGCCATTGAGGACGACCCGACGAGCGAGCACCAGGTTGTCGCCGAGCCACAGCGCCGTCATCGGCACGCCGCTGAGTTCCGTGGCGTCGGGCCCGAGCCCGGGAAGCGCGTTCATCACCTGCGATTGGGCCATACCGCTGATGTTCTGCAGCACGGCCTGATTGCGATTCTCGAACTCGACGGCCCCGCGTCCTCGTCGCTGCAGGTCCGCACGGCGTTGCTCGGCCAGCCGCTCGTCGGCGATGGCCGGCGGGGCATAGACGACCTCCACGGGAGCCGGTTCGCTCTTCGGCAGCAGCGTGGCCAATCGTTGCCGATCGGTCGGCAGAATCCGTTCCAACGCCCGTTTGGTCCCCTTGACGGTGTCCTCACGCAGGTAGCGTGGCACGGCCAGCTTGTAGTTGGCCTCCGCGGGGATCTGAGGCGAGGAGAGCCGACCATCGGAATCGAGTTGAAAGTGGGCGAGCAAGAGCGGCGAGAGGGCACCGAGCAAGGGAGACGGCACCAGCGGCCTGCGGTCAGCGTCTGGTTGTCCGGGACGCATGGGAGGGACACTCGCCGGCAGAAACGTCTCGTAGGCCAAGTACGGCCGGGCACTTTCCTGGGCCACGAGCGACGCCAGGGCTGAGT
>JBDKTH010000460.1:0-15108 GCA_039680305.1 Thermoguttaceae bacterium
TGGTGTGTGCTGATGGTGGCGTGGGTGTTTTTCGTAAGTGCCGCCGACGGGTTCAACGGCCTGGTCCCAATGAGCGAGCTGACCGACGAGTACGCCCTGGCCATCACGCTCGTGCTCCTCGCGATCCCGCAGCTCCAGCGTCTGCCCCTGCCGTGGTTGGCGCTCTTGCCACTGGGGCTGTTCGTCGCGGGCAAGGCCGGGCTGGGAGGCCCCCTGGGCGGCGATCGCCTCGCGGAGACTCTGGTGGATCTTGTGGCCATCGCGATTACGACGCTGCTGGCCCTGGAGACCGCGCGGAGCGTGGAGGAGTTTTGCGGGGCCCTGAGCTACGTGACAGTCGGCGCCCTGCGCGGCCGCACGAGCACGATTGACAGTGCGCAAGGCCAACTGTATCAGGAAGTCCGCCGGGCACGTCTCGGCCGCCAACCGCTGGCCGTGCTCGCGATCTCGCCCCACCCGACGAGTGTCGCGGCGTCGCGGGATCGCTTCGTGGAAGAGGCCATGCGCAGCTTGCTGCAAGACTACGTCCAAGGCCGGGTGGCCGCATTTCTCCGCGAGCAACTCCGGATCTGGGACACGATCACCGCGTGCGGAGACCACCTGCTCACGATCCTGCCGATCACCACGGGCAAGGAGGCCGAGGAGTTCGCCCGGCGTATTCGCGACGATGCCCAAGAGCGACTTGGCCTGGACCTGGCGATCGGCCAAGCCTCTTTCCCGGATGAGGAAGTGACGCTCGTGGGCCTCTTGCAGCGGGCGGAAGCCGCCATGCGCCGTCACCTCGACGGCGAGCAGGAAGAGGTCGCCTTGCCCCCGGTCGGCCCGGCCGATGGCGAGACGTTACGGGAGGAGGACGCACATGAGGGGAACGGCCATGGGACGCCCTCGTCCGTCGCCTCCGCCGGCTCGGGCAACGGGAGTCCTTCGGCCACGAAAGGAACGGATCATGAATGAGCCGCGGTTGATCCACCTGACCTCGTTGGCCGAGCTTCGGGCCAACGCCACCGCTTGGGACGGACTCTGGGAGGCCAGTGACGTGGCCTGCCCCATGGCGCGGGCTGAGCAGGTGGCGCAGTGGGTGGAGTGGTTTGCCCCAGACGTCCCCTTCCACGCGTTAGTCGTCGAGGAGGCCGGGAGATGGGTTGCCTCGCTGCCGTTGGTGGAAACTCGCCAGCTAGGCCTGGTTCGGGCCGGGATGATGCCCACCAATCCCTGGGCCCCCGGTGCAAGGCTCCTGCTGGATCCGTGCTGCAGTGTCGAGCGGGTGCTCGATCGGCTCGTGGCCGGCGTCTCCGTGCTTCCCTGGCCCGTGCTGTGGCTGGACCTGGTTCCCCTGGACACGCCCCCCTGGCCCGCCTTGCCCGCGGCCTTTGCCCGCGCGGGACTGCCCTGTAGCGTGCGCGATCGTTACCCGGTGGCCAGGCTCGACATCGACCATGACTGGGAGGCGTTCACCCGGCGCTGGGCGAGGAAACACCGGGAGACGACCCTGCGCAAAACCCGGCGTCTGGCCGAGGTCGGCAAGGTCCGCTTCGAGACGCAAACGGTCTTCGACGTGAAACTGCTGGAAGGATGGCTGCGCCGCGGCTTCGAGATCGAGGACCGCAATTGGAAGGGACGTGCCGGGAGTTCCGTGCTTGGCCAAGGGATATTCCCCTTCTTCCTCCGCCAGTCGGAGGAATTCGCCCGGCGGGGGCAACTCCACCTGGCGTATCTCGAATGCTCGGGACGACCAATCGGCTTCGTCTATGGCGTCGTTGCCAAGGGGATCTACCACGGCTGGAAGATTGGCTACGACGAGGAGTTCGCCAAGTATGGCCCAGGAAACCTGACGATGTACCACTTGTTCCAGCACCTCTGGCAGGAACCGGCCTATCGGGCGGTCGACCTGCTGGGCGAAGTCACGGATGCCCAAAAGCATTGGCGGCCGACGACGTATCGCGTGGGGCGATTGGTCGTCGCCAAGCCGCTACACCTGCTGGGCCGGTCGCTGGTTTACGTGCATGAGCACTGGTGGTCGCAGCTGCGTCGCGCACGCAACTACTTGGTCAAGCGGCGGACGTCGTCCGCCCGTCTGCCTCAGGCACAGGCGAGAAAGGATGACGATGCATGAGCCTTCTCCCCTCCGAGCCGAATACGGAACCGCGTCGCGGCCTGCCGGAAAGGACTCCCTTGGACATCACCCTTCTGACCTCCGTGGAGGAGTTCCGGGCCTTGGCCAAGGAATGGAACGAATTGGTGGAGCAGAGCGCATCGCCGAATGTCTTTCGGACGTGGGAGTGGACCTGGACCTGGTGGGAGACTTTTGGGGCCAGGCTGTGCCCGTGGATCCTGGTGGCGAGGGACGGCCCGGGAGAACGCCTGGTGGGCGTGGCCCCATTCGTCCAAGGGAAACCGCTGCTCTGTCCCCTCCGCTGCCGGCAGTTGGCGCTCTTGGGAACGACGGAGGCCGCCGGAGACCATCTCGACATAGTGACTCGCGCTGGCTACGAGGAAGTCGTGGCGGGACGGTTCGCCGAGTTGCTCGCGACTCAGGGCCGCCGGTGGGATCTGCTGCGGTTCGACCGCATGGCGGCGGAGTCGCGTCTCGTCCAATTGTTGCGGGAGCGGACCGTCCGGCCCACGATGATCTGGGACTCGATCTGCCCATTCGTCCGCCTCACGGATCGGTGGGACGGCTTTCTGATGACGCTCGGAAGGAACTGGCGCAGGAGTATCCGCCGAATAGCCAAGCGGCTCCAGGAGGAGTTTTCCGACGCGGTGGAGTATCAGCGAGCGAGTTCCGTCGACGAGGTCCTCGCCGCAGTGGAGGAGCTCTTTCGTCTGCACCAGGAGGTGCGGGCCACGCGAGGCGAACGCGGGGCCGTTCACGATCCGGCCGTCCGCGGCTTCCACCGGCGGATTGCCGAACGGTTCTTCCAGAAGGGCTGGCTGCGGCTGTACTTGTTGAAGGTGCACGGCCGGGCGATCGCTGCGGCCTACTGTTTCCACTACGGCGACACCGTTTCCTACTTCATGACCGGCTACGACCAGGCATGGGCGCACTACAGTCCGGGCGCGGCGATCACCACGCACGCGATCCGCAGCGCGATCGAGGAAGGGGCACGCGAGTTCGATTTCCTCCGCGGTACGGAGGAGTACAAGTCGCGCTGGACCGACGCGGTCCGACGCGATCTCCGGCTGTATCTGGCCACGACGGTCAAGGGGAGTGCGCTGGTCGGCGTCTATCGCCTGCTGTACGCTGCGCGTCAGAGCTACCGGAACTGGCGCCGCGGTCCCCACGCGAACGCGAGTGGCGGCGCCGAAGCATTATCCCAGGCCGAATCCGAGTCAACCGCGTAAGCTTGCCAGAAAGGTTCCATGGCACACCGACTTGATCCTTATCCGGATTCGCCGCCCGCGGCGGAGACTTCCTTGGTCCCTGCCGAGGTGCTCGGCCGGCTGTGGCGGCGGAAGTGGACGTTCGTCGGCTTCGTCACGGCCTGCCTGGCGCTGGGCGTCGTCTATTGCCTGGTGGCCCCGCGCACCTACATGGTTTCGTCGCGGGTACTCGTGCAACGCCAAGGGATGCCCAACGATCCGAACAAAGAGCTGGCGACGACCGCGGAGTTTTTGGCGACCCAGGGCGAGATCATTCGTAGCCGGGCGGTGCTGGAACGGGTGGCCAAGGCGCTCGACCTGCCGCCGCGCAGCGCGACGGAGCCCGACCCGGTCCTCAAGCTGTTGGAGACGTTGACCGTCAAGCCGGTGGTCGGCACGAACATCCTGAACATCACTTACGGCGGCCCGAACGAAAAGCGTTCGCTCGAAACGGCCCGCCTGATCCTCGCCAACTATTCCGAGTTCTTGCGCGAACGGGAACAGGGCTCGCAGGTGGAAGCCTTGCGTCTGGTGACCCAACACGAGACCAAACTGCGCAAGGAACTGGAAACGCTGGACAACCAATACCTGGACCTGCGGCGGGCCAGCCCGCTGATCGGAGAGGGCAGAGACTCGGTCCAGGAGCAGCGGACGCGACTGACCCGTTTGGGCGATGCATTGACCAACGCGCGGCTCCGTCGCATCGATTTGGAGAACCGGCTGGAAGCGGTCCCCAAATCAGGCCCCGGCGTATTCGGGACGCTCTTTCAACCCCCGGTGACCCTCTCAGGCCAAGAGGGCAGTTCGCGGACGTCGGCCCCGCCGGTGATGACCGACACCCTGACGGCGGAGGCGAAGACGATTCAGCCCGAACTGCTCCGCGCCCAGGCCCAGGAACGGCAGTTGCGGCAGGTCCACGGTTATGGACCCAACCACCCCGAGGTCCGCAGCGCCAAGGAGGCGATCCGCGTGTACCAGGACCGTTTGCACGAGGTCGAGCACATGGGACGCGAAGCGATCCAACTGGAATTCAACGCCGCACAGATCCAGGAGAAGCAACTGGCCGACCTCTACCGCGAGGAGTACAAAAGCGCGAAGGCGGTCGAAGACTACCTGGTCAAGGAACAGCAGACGCAGGGCGAGATCCAGCGGGTCCAGAACATGCACGACTCGGTCGTCGCCCAAATCAAGCAGATGCAGTTGTTGGACCAGTCGCTGACGGCGGGGCGACTCGGCGTGGCCGTCAGCGTGCTCGAAGCCCCGGTGTTGGCCACGCCCACGATCTTTCCCCCAGCGCCGCTGGTGTTGGGCCTGTGCGGCCTGCTCGGACTCGTCGGCGGCGCCGGCTGGGCGACCCTGCTGGAACGGCGAGCGGGCGAAGTCCACTCGCCCGACGTTGACGGGCAGCCCAGCCGGCCGGTCTACCCCCGCCCCGCCGCTGTCACGAGATGAGCCCCAAACGATGTTGGAGACCCACGCCATGCGCGACGCGGGCCAGAACGGGAAGGTGGCGTACCTCATGTCGCGGTTCCCGACGCTGACGGAAACGTTCGTCCTCTACGAAATCCTGGCGGTCGAGGAGCAAGGCCTTCCTGTCGAGGTCTATCCGCTGCTCCGCAGACGGCAGCCGGTGGTCCATCCCGAAGCGGAAGCGATGGTCCGCCGGGCTCATTTCCATCCCTTTCTCTCCTGGGCCATCCTTCGGGCGAACTGGCACTACCTTCGTCGCCGGCCCCGGGCGTACCTCGGTGTGCTTGGGGAGGTCCTCCGCGGCACGTGGGGCAGCGCAAACTTCTTCGTCGGCGCGCTGGGGATCTTTCCCAAGGCGGTCCGCTTCGCCTACGAAATGACATCGCAGCACGTGACCCACGTCCACGCCCATTATTCCAATCATCCGACCGTGGCGGCGCTGGTGATCCATCGCCTGACGGGAATCCCCTTCAGCTTCACCGGCCACGGCCACGACCTGCACGTCGAGCGCCGGATGCTCGGCCACAAGTTGCAGACCGCGTCGTTCGCCGTAATGATCTCCGAGTACAACCGGCGTCTGGTCCTCGACGAATGCGGGCCGGCCATCGCCGATAAACTCCACCTCCTTCACTGCGGGGTCGACACCCGCCTGTTCACGCCCGGATCGCGCACGGTCACCGACGGTCCGCTCTCGATCGTCTGCGTCGCCTCGTTGATCGAGGTCAAGGGGCATCGGTACTTGGTCGAAGCCTGCCGGTTGTTGCGCGAGCGGGGAATCTCCTTCGTCTGCCATCTGATTGGCGAAGGGAGGGAACGGTCCAGGCTGACGGCGCAGATTGCCGACGCGGGCTTGCAGGACAAGGTGCTGCTGGAGGGGGCGCGGCCGCGGGCCGACGTGGTGCGCATGGTGCGGGAAGCTGACGTCATCGTGCTTACCAGTGCGCCGACCCGCCGCGGCGCCCGGGAAGGCGTCCCGGTAGCGCTCATGGAAGGGATGGCTTGCGGCCTGCCGGTAGTTGCCAGTGGGATCTCCGGGATTCCCGAACTCGTCGATGACGGACGCACCGGGTTTTTAACGCCGCCGCGGGAGCCACGTGCCGTGGCCGACGCCCTGGAGCGTCTGGCTCGGGATCCCGAGTTGCGCCGTCGCTTGGGGGCCGCAGGACGGGAGAAGGTGCAGCGCGAGTTCGACCTGCACACTAACGCCGCCCGGTTGATCCAGATGTTCCTCGCGCACGGAGGGACGGCGAAGCCTGCGTTATGCGAGGGAATGGTGTGTGGTTCGGAGGTGGGGGACAGAGTTTAGGGTTCAGGATTCAGGGTTCAGGATTTCCTGGTGCGGGGTGTGTCCCCATCACGGTCGGAGATTCTGAACCCCGAACCCTCGTCTGTCGGGGAGCCTGCGTCAGGAGATCGTTGATGCACATCGCCTTGATCAGCGCACGATTCACACCCGAGGCTTCGCCTGGGGCGAAACGGGTGACCGATCTGGTCGCGTCGCTGCAGGCGGCCGGCCATCGGACGACCGTGTTGACCCAGTTGCCGAACTATCCCGACCCGGGGGCCTTTGCCGCGTTTCCCTGCGACGAGGGGCCGGTGACCATTCGGCGCGACCCGGCGGGCAACGAGCTCTGGCGGTTTCGCCCACGGTTGGCCGCCAAGGGGAACTTGCCGGCACGGCTAGTGGCCGAGGGACTTTTCGCGCATCGGGCTTCGCGCCGTGAGACACGCCTGTCGGGCTTCGACGCCGTGTTTGCCACCAGCCCCTACATCTTCAGCCTTTGGGCTGCCAGTACCTATCGCGTGCCGATGTGGCTGGATCTGCGGGATTTGACGTGGGACAACGCCCGCGAACTCGGCGCCCGGAACTTGCTCCGGACCCTCGGCTCCCAGATGCTGAAGTCGCTGGCCCTGAGAACCTTCCGTGCGGCGGTCCGCATTTCCACGACTACCGCGCGGCAGCGCCGCTACCTGATCGAACACGGCATCGCGCCCCAGCGGGTCGTCGTAGTGCCCAACGGGGTGCCGAAACGGATCGTGGACGACTTGACGCCGCCCGCCAAAAGCACCCGAGAGGACAGGCCATTGCAGGTCGTGTACGCGGGCCTGCTGGGGTTTCCCCAAGGATTGGCCTTCGCCGTAGAAAGCATGGAAAGCCTGCCCGCGACGCAGGTCGAACTGCACCTCTATGGCGACGGAGTCGACCGGCCCTCGCTGCTCGAGTACTGCCAGTCGCGTCACCTGCCCCACATCCACCTCCACGGGCACGTGCCGTACGAGCAGTACCTGGCGGCCCTGCGCAGCGCCGATATTTTATACGCCAGCCTGCGGCCCGCGGATTCCCTGGCCGCCGCGATGCCCTCGAAGATCTGGGAATACATGGCCGCCGGCAAACCGGTCCTGTTTGCCGGCGAGGGCGAAGCCGCCGAGGCGATCCAGCAGGCCGGCGCGGGCCTCTCGGTGCGCTACGGCGACCGAAAAGACTTCCAGGCCAAGCTCCAACGCCTGCTGGCCGACGAGGCCTATCGCCGCAAGTGCGGCGACAACGGTCGACGTTGGGTCCTCGACCATCAGATCCGGGAGGAGATTAACGCGGCCTGGGTTGAGGCGATGGAGCGGGTTTGCGGTGCAGGGCCGCATGCGAAGGACGTCCGCGGCCGCGAGGGAACCGGGGCGACACGCCCCGGTTCGGAGGAGTCGTACCCGCGATTAGGAGATTACCACCCGTGGCAGACTTGAGCTTCGCCTGTGTTGTTGGCGCCCGGCCGAACTTCATGAAGATGGCCCCGCTGCTGTGGGCCCTGAAAGCCTATCCGTCGGTCGAGACGACGTTGATTCACACCGGGCAGCATTATGATGAGAACCTCTCCGAGGTGTTCTTCACCGAACTGAACATGCCACGGCCGGATGTCTTTCTCGAGGTCGGATCCGGACGTCACGGCGTGCAGACGGCACGGGTGCTGGAACGTTGCGAGGAAGTGCTGCTCGGCGGAGGCCGCGACGGACGGCCCTTTGACCGCGTGATCGTGGTCGGCGATGTCAACTCTACGCTGGCCGCCTCACTGGCCGCCGTCAAGCTCGGGATCCCCGTCGCCCACGTCGAGGCCGGCCTGCGGAGCTTCGATCGCTCGATGCCCGAGGAAATCAACCGCCTGGTGACTGACGCATTGGCCGACCTGTTGCTGGTTTCGGAGCCGGCGGGCATGGCGAACCTTCTTCGCGAGGGCCATCCGCAGCGGCAACTTCACCTGACCGGCAACGTAATGATCGACACGCTTTGCCGGCTCTTGCCCCTGGCCCGACGCCGCGACACGCTCGCGCGATACCGGCTGGAGCCGGGAAAGTTCGGCGTGATCACCCTGCATCGGCCGGCAAACGTCGACGTCGCGGAGGTGCTGACAGAACTGGTGGACGTGGTGATCGAGACCTCCCGTGATCTCCGGCTGGTGTTTCCCGTCCATCCGCGCACCGGGCAACGGCTCGAACAGTTCGGCCTGGCCGCGCGGCTGGCCGCCGCATCCGGAGTCGTCGTCCTGCCGCCGCTGGGCTATCTGGATTTCCTTGCCCTGACCTCGCAGGCCCGGCTGATCGTCACCGATTCCGGCGGGCTCCAGGAGGAATCGACCGCCCTGGGAATCCCTTGCCTCACGACACGCTGGAACACGGAGCGGCCGATCACGATCGAGGAAGGAACCAGCACGCTGGTCGGCAACGATCCGGCCAAACTGCGCCGTGGGTTACGCGCGATCCTTGAAGGCACCTACAAGCTGGGCCGCTGTCCAGCACTCTGGGACGGGCAGGCGGCACCACGCATGGCACGCGTGCTGGTCGACGGCGAGGCGATCTCCCCCCCGCGTCCGCACTCGAGGCTGCGCCTACATGTGCCTGAGGAGGCACGTCCGGAGCCAGCAAGGAGGGGGCCGTGAGCACCGTGCGGAGCATGTTGCCCGCCCATCTCTCCGACGCTCAGCGGATGCTCCTGACGCTCGGCGTGCTCGGACTGCTCGTGCTGGGCATCCTCCTCTGGAAGATGCCGCTGGTGGGGCTGGGACTCGGCCTGGCTGTCCCCTTGTTGATCGTGCTGCTGGCCTGGCCGGAACTGGCGACCCCGATCGTGATCTTCCTCCTCTATATCAACGCTCCGGTGGTCGTCGTGACTTTCCACGGCGTCCCGTATCTCGTCGGAGCTTCGGTGATCCTGTTGCTCGGCTTTCCCCTGGCCTACTACATCCTCGCACGCCGTGAGTCGGTGATCATCGATCGGGCGACCCCCTGGTTTCTCGCCTTCCTGGCGATTCAGTTCATCTGCCTGGTCTTTTCCCGCGATCCGGTGATGTCGATGAACGTCATGATCGCCTCGGTCGTGGAGGGATTCGCCGTCTACGTGTTGATCGTCAACGTAATCCGCACTCCCCGTGTGTTGCGTCTGGTGACCTGGATGCTGCTGTTGGCGGGAAGCTTCCTCGGAGGCCTGTCGGCCTTCCAATATGCGACCAAGACCTACCACAACAACTATGGTGGGTTCTCCCAGGCCCCGAGCCCCCGGCCCGGCCGCGTCGTGGCACCAGGCACTCCGCGGCGGATCAGCGGGCCGATCGGGGAATCGAATCGCTACGCTCAGGTCATGCTGATGCTGGTCCCCCTGGCGTTCTTTCGCTTTTTGGGGGAACGCTCGCGGCTGCTCCGACTGCTGGCCCTGGCAGCCATGGTGCTGGCGATGTTTGGCCCGCTGCTGGCCTTCTCCCGCGGCGCTGGGGTGGGGTTCTTCATGATGGTAGGAATCATGGTCGCGCTGCGCTACATCCGGCTTTCCCATGCGGTGCTGATCGTCGTGGCCGGCCTGCTGATCTTGCTGGCCGTGCCGCAATACGCCGAGCGGTTCTCGGGGCTGAGCGACGTCTGGCGCATGGTGAACGAGGAGGATCAGGAGGGCGAGGAGGTCGACTCATCGATCGAGGGCCGCTACTCGGAGAACATGTCGGCTGCGCTGATGTATGCCGAGAACCCATTGATCGGCGTGGGCCCGGGGATGTACCCGCTGCACTACCGCGAGTACGCAGAACGACTCGGCGGTCGGATTCACAAGACGTTGCGTGAGCCCCACACCCTGTACCTGGGCATCGCCGCCGAGTTGGGCACGCCGGGGATCGCCGTGTTCCTGGTGATGGTGTACCTCGTGCTCCGCGACCTGGTCCGAGGACGCCGCCGCTGCCTGAATGCTCATCCCGATCTGGCCCACATGGCCACGGCCTTCATGCTGGCCGTGGTGGCCTACCTGACCACCGGCCTGTTCCTCCATTTTTCCTATGTCCGCTACTACTGGATGATGCTGGCGATGGCCTCGGCCGCCGCCCGGATCGCCTGTACGGTGCCCTTACCAGCGGCGGAGCCGGCGGGAGGGGAAACGTCATGACGCTGGACGCCGCCTCACCGCTGCCGTTGGACGACCGGCCCGCGGCCGAGGCCGCCACCGAGCGGAAGAGAGCCGTGCACAGTCAGATCCGGGGTTCCGGGCTGCTGCTCCTCGGACGCGTGCTGGCCAAGTGGCTCAACCTGGCCGTGCAGGTGCTGGTGGTGCGGCTTCTGTCCCAAGCCGATTTTGGGGCTTTGGCCTATGCGCTGTCGATCGTCGCGTTGCTCCAGAACGTGTCCACGCTCGGCCTTCACCAGACGATCACCCGCTTCGTGCCGATGTACCAGGAGGAGCGACGCTACGACAAGCTCTTTGGGACCCTCCTGCTGGCCCTGGGGGTGGTCGCTTCGATCGGACTGGTGTTGGTCGCTGCAGTCTATGCGGGCCGCGGGCTGCTGGACGGACTGCTGATCGAAGACAACCGCACGTTGGCTCTCCTGCTGGTGCTGGTTTTCCTCGCCCCGCTTCAGGCGATCGACAACCTGCTCTTGGGGCTGTTTGCCGTGTTCGCCAGCCCCGGGTCGATCTTCTTCCGCCGGCATCTGCTCTCCCCCGGGCTGAAACTCGTTGTGCTCCTGCTGGTGGCGATGGGCAATCGGAGCGTCTTCGTCGTGGCCGGCGGATTCCTTGTCGCGGAACTGGTGGGCGTCGTCGCTTGCACGGTGATCCTCGGGCATTTCCTTCGCAAGGAGCGGCTCTTCGAGCATTTTGACCGGCATCGGATCGACGTCCCGTGGCGGGAAATCCTCGCCTTCACCGTGCCTCTGTTCTCCACGGAGCTTCTGTTCGTGGCCTTGCCGGCGATGAACGTCGTCGTCCTGGAGCGGCTGGGGAACGTCGAGGAGGTGGCCGCCTTCCGCGTGGTAGTCCCCTTGGCGATGTTGAACCAGATGGTGATCACGAGCTTCTTCCCCCTGTTCACGCCCGCGATGGCCCGCATGCTCGCACGTCGCGACCGCGACGGCATCAACAAGCTCTATTGGCAGACGGAAGCCTGGATCGCGGTGCTCACCTATCCGATCTTCGTGGTGACCTTTGCCCTTTCTCTGCCGCTGACGGTCCTTCTGTTCGGGGCGAGGTATGCCGACTCGGCGATCGTCCTGTCGCTGCTCTCCCTGGCCTGGTACGTCGATGCGGCAATGGGATTCAACTCGCTGACCCTCCGGGTCTTTGGCCACTTCAAGTCGATCCTGCTCATCAATGTTGCCACGCTGGTGCTGAACCTCGCGGGGCTCCTGGTGCTGGTTCCATACTACGGCGCCACGGGAGCCGCGTTGGCCTCCTGCGTGGCGGTGATCGCCCACAACCTGTTGAACCAGTACGGACTGGCCGTGGGGACCGGAGTCCGGATGTTCGAGCCGCGCTACACGGCGGTCTACGCGGGGATCGCCGCCAGTGCCCTGGCCTTGGGACTGGTCCAGTGGCTAGTCTCGCCGCCGATCTACGTCGGCGTCGCGCTGGCCGCCGGGGCGTCGCTGGTGGTGCTCCGCTCCAGCGGACGCGTGCTCCAGACCGGCGAGGTTTTTCCGGAACTGATGCGGATTCCCGGGTTAAGATATCTCCTCGGCTGGTAGGATCCGTCCAGAAATAACAGAGGTTTCGATGCGACTGCTCTGCATAACTCCGACGTTTCCCTATCCGCTGACCAATGGCGTGCTGCGCCACTACCATCTCATCAAGGAACTGTCGCGACAGCACGCGATCACGCTGCTTTCGGTCGTGGACCGGGGCTTCGACATGGGCCACATCGCTGCGATGGCGCCGTTCACCGAGCGCGTGCTGACCTTTCCCTCGACGAACAAGTCCCGCAGATTCCACCAAAAGGTGGCCCAGCGTCTGCGCATGCTTCGCGGTCCGGATCCGGCCGTCACCAGGCTTTGCCACGCCGCGGCGGAACTCGTCCGGCGGGAATCCTTCGACGCCGTGCTGATGGCCGCTGGGGAAATCGTGGCCGCGGCTCGCTATGTCGGCGACCTGCCGATCGTCATTGATCAGTGCGATGCCACCTCGATGTATCTTCGGGGAGCGATCGCTCATGCCCCCTACCTTCGGCTGCCGTTTGTGCTCTGGGACTACCTTCACGTGCGCCGCGTCGAACGGGAGATGCTCCGCGCGGCCGACCACTTGATCTTCGCCACGCGTCGCGACCGGACGGCGATCCTCGGCGACAGCGTGCGGACGGCAACGATCATTCCCAATGGCGTGGATGTGACCTATTGGCATCGCCGATCGCCGGCGCGAGGGACGCACGCGATCGTGTTCACCGGCGTGATGAACTATCCGCCGAACACCGACGCCGCGATGCTGTTGATCGAAGCAGTCATGCCGCGAGTCTGGCTCGCGGTGTCGGATGCCGAGTTGTGGATCGTGGGGCGTGATCCGCCTTCACGCCTGGTGCACGCCGGACGGCGCCCAGGGGTGACGGTCACCGGCCTGGTCGACGACGTTCGCCCCTATCTGGAACAGGCGACGGTCTTTGCCTCGCCGCTCCGGTTTGGCGCAGGGATCCAAAACAAGCTGCTGGAGGCCCTGGCCATGGAAGTGCCGGTGATTACCTCCCCGACTGCGGCCGATGGCCTGCGCACCGCCGCGGACAAAGATCCGCCGGTCACCATTGCCCGGCGTCCGGAAGAGTTTGCTGCCCACCTCGTGGAAACCCTGAAGACCCCCGATCGTCAGCCCGACGCCACGCTGCGGGAGTTTGTCGCCAGGCATTTCGTCTGGGAACAAAGCGGGGCGAAAATCGACGCCGTGCTCCGCGCGGTAGGCAGAAGGAACACGATTCCAACCGTTTAGCCGCGGTTCCTGTGCCGCGTTTGTCGTGACGAGCCCGTAATCAGCAGTACTCAACCAATGGAGCAGCCAACGGCGGGGCCTACCGCTTGCGGTCGACTGTCATGCATCCGATCATCAAACACGCGGCATTGCCTGTGGCTCGGGGACGGCTGTTCGGCTGGATCCTGACGCAGCTCGAAAAGATGGACCGGGGGCAACCGAACTTGTTGCGAGTGCTCACCTATCACCGTGTCGATGAACCGGAGGCCCGGCCGGCGTTGGATCCGACGCTGCTGAGCGCAACACCGGCGGCCTTCGACGAGCAGATGCGGATCTTGGCCGCGCAGTACCACGTGGTCGCGATGGGCGAGGTCCTCGAAGCGTGCCGAGGCGGTCGCCCGCTGCCTCCGCGGGCCGTGTTGATCACGTTCGACGACGCGTACGTCGATTTCGCCGAGCATGCTTGGCCCACGCTCTGCCGCTATGGCCTGCCGGCCACCCTGTTCGTGCCGACCGCTTACCCGGATCAGCCCCAACGGGCGTTCTGGTGGGACCGGCTGTATCAGGCGTTTCAGGCGACACAGCGAGAGGATGACCTGGAGACTCCGCTGGGCTGGCTTCCTTTGGATACGACAGCTCGGCGGACTCTTGCATTTCGCAGTCTAAAAACGCACGTCAAGCGGCTTCCCCATGACGAGGCGATGCCCTTGGTCGATCGACTCTGTAACTCGCTCAAGGTGCTTCCTGGCACCAACCCGATTCTTGGCTGGGATGCTTTGCGGCGGTTGGCCACCGAAGGCGTGACTCTGGGAGCCCACACCCAGACCCACCCGCTCCTGTCGCGGTTGGCCCCGGCACGTATGGCGGATGAGATCCAGGGGGCCTTTGACGACCTGACACGCGAGGTCGGGACCGTCCTCCCGGTATTCTCCTATCCGAGCGGGGATTTCAACGACACGGTCGTCGAGACACTCCATCGCCTGAATGTGGGCTTGGCGGTGACGACTTCCCGGGGCATCAATGACCTGGCCGCGGCTGACCCTCTGCGACTCCATCGCATTCACGTCGGCCGGCACACGCCCCTGTCCATGCTCCGCGCCCAGTTGCTCCCCCTGTTGCTTCGGCCTGTCACAAAACGCGGCAAATAGCGTCGCAATGTCACGTTGAAGTAATCAACGGCTGCAGGCAAATCGCTGGGGGACTAGTCGTGCTTCGCGCGGGCGCGATGCTCGAATGACATGTAGAGGAACAGCGACAGATCGGGGGCGTCGGCTGTCAGGCCGATGGGGAGCCCCATGCCGACGACCCACTGCGTCTCGCCCTGAGTAAACGCGGCCCAGCGGAACCCGGGGCTCAACACGTACTCGAAGGTGTCCTCCTCGCTCCCGTCCGGATTGAGGCCTTCGTCCCACAGGGCCACGGTCTCCAGCATCAGATGGAAATCCGGTCGAAGGAAGTAAATGGCGCTGGCGCCGAGGTTGTAGCCGTTCAGGTCGCGCCCGACCGCCGGAGCAATCTCGGGATCGAGGCCGGCCGTGACGCCGGGGAGCCTCGTCAGCCCGGCGTTCAGGTGCAACGCCCAGCGATCGAATTCCTTGCTCAAGGGGAGATTGATCTGATAGCCGACTTTGCCGTTGCCTAGCCCGTCTCGCTCGTCACCTGTGGGCAGGATGATGCTGAAGCGGGGCGACGCCCACCAGCCGCCGACATTGCCGTCGAGGGCCTGGAAGCGATAATTCAGCAGCATGTCGCCAAACCCTTGTCCCTCAACGGGCGGCTCGTTCGGAACTTGCTCATGCGCATAGAGCATCGGCAGGGTATAGGAGAACTGGTGTCGCTGCGAGAAGACGGGCCATTCCTGGGTGAACACGAAGTCAAACGTGTTGCGATGGGCCTGGCCTCGCTGCCAACTGGGGACCCAGTTGAAAATGTGCTGGACCACGCCCTGCTCCTGGTTGAAAGCCTCCTCGATCAGGAACGAGTTGTCGCGGATGCCCGGCTCTTCGCCACCGTCTTGGGCGCACACCATCGATGGCACGCTTGCGATGACTAACAGCATAGCCAGAAGTAGGGCCTTCGGGAACAGTCGA
>JBDKTH010001013.1:0-3952 GCA_039680305.1 Thermoguttaceae bacterium
GACCGCATCGCCACCTGGCCGATGTCGTGCAGGACCTCGTTGCGGTTGATGCATGTTGCTCCTCCTTTTCTCAAGAAAGATGTCACTTTGCCAGTTCGGTGCAGGTCTTGTGGAAGAAGTCCCGACACTCGGTCACTTCGGGCATCGACTCGAGCCAATTCCGCGAGTACTCCAGCCCAAACACCACGGGCCGAAGACCGAGTTTCTGGACCTCGCCGAGGAAACGGGCCGTCTGGCCAGCGCCGGTGCCCCACGGGACGTCCTGCCCCTCCGGGGTCACTTTGTCCAGGTCGTGCATCTGCACGGTCAGCAGCCGGTCCTTGAGCAATCTCACCGCGTCGATCGGGTCGATCCCGGAGCGCATCCAGTAGCCCATGTCGCCGCACGCGCCGATCCGCTTGCTGCGTCCCTGACACACCTTCAGCACACCCTCGGGATGCCAGTACAAGGGCGATCCCCTTTTGTCGTGATTGTGGATCGCCACGCGAATATCGTAGGCGTCGCAGAATTTTTCGATCGTGTCCAGCGCTTGCGGGTCTGGCTCGGAGAGGAAGATCTCGATCCCCATCTTGCGTCCGAACTCGAACACCTTGCGGCAGCCAGCCTCGTCGCCGGGGATCCGGTGGAAGTAGTAGGTCAACAGGCGGACGCCGGCCGCGTCGAGCTTCGCCCGGATCTGCCGCAGTTCGTCGTCGCTCAGGTCCGGCGTGAACTGCTTGGGGATGTCGCCGCTGACCTTCTGGAAGCTCAAGCCTTCCATATGGGGCATTCCGAGCTGGGCCGTCTTGTCGATCGCTTCAAAGAGCGTGAACTTGTGGAACGTGTACGCCGTCAGGGCCAATCGCCAGTCGAGCTTCTCCTCGGCCTTCGTGGCCGGGTTCACCATGGCGCTGGGCAGCGTCGAGGCGGGCAGGTCCCCCAGGGCAAACTGGGTCGCGTCCAGGTAGAACTTGAGCATCGTCGGATCCCAGAACACCGACTTGCTGTGGCCGATCGTCGAGTAAAAAACCCGCCCGCGCCCGTAGCTTCGCACCCAGGCCAAGGCATAGTCGTTGTCGGCCCGCTCGGGCTTGACGGGTTTGCCGTCACGCGTCATGTCGGTCTTTTCGGTGTCGATGCTGAACAGAACGCGTTGCCGGCTGCGGGAGTAAAGGCCCCGGACGCGAAAGAACTCATCGCGATAGTCAAAGCTCTTGCCGCCAAACGCCCGACAAAGCGGATGATCGGGCGAATCGAGCTTGACGACCACATGCTCATTGGCGGCCCGGTGCGCCGCCCCCCGGCCGCTCAGCATGGCGCCGAATTCCGGCCAATCCTCCTCGCCTTTGGGCCAACGGAGGAAGGCGGCCGTCGTGCCGTGAACGCCCATCAGTCCGCCGCCGCTGTAGACGAACTCTTCCAGGCTCCGCCGCAGTTCAACGTCCTCGAACAAGTTGCCGACCGTGCTATTGAGAAACACGGCGTCGAACCGCTTGAGACTCTCCGGCTTGAAGACCGCCGGGTCGCGGCTCAAGACGGTCGTAAACGCCCCTGTCTTTTTCCCCATTTGTTCGAAGGCCAGGTTGGCGTAAGCGATCGCCGGGTGGCCCGGGTAGCCGACGTTCAGGTCGAAGATCAGCAACTGGCGAGGTTTGCTGGGGGCGACCGCGGCCTTCTCCGGCAACGCCTGCTCGATCTTGGCCCGATCCTCCGGGCTGATGACGATCGACGGAACCTGGAATTTCACCGGCGCGGCCGCCTTCTCCGCGGCTTGTAACGCCGGGGCCGGGCTGACCAGACGGACCAAGCCCAGGATCCCTGCGAGCACTGCCCATCGATAAAGAGACGTTGAGTTCATGATCGTTGTCTCTGCCTTCCTTTCTTCTTCTTGGCCACGGGGGCGGGTTCATCATCTCGTTTCGCCGCCTCCTTCCGGAGGTGACGGATCAATTCCTCGGAGTGACGTACGGCGCAGCGGGCCGCCTGCCGGGCGTCTCCGCGCTCGATCGCGTCGACGATCGCCTCATGCTCGCGGGCAATGTCGACCGGGTCGTCGCTGACCAGGAAGTCCATGATCGCCCGGGCACGGACCTCAAACGCCAGCGAGTCGTACACGCGCAGCAGGGCCGCGTTGCCCGCCTGTTCGAGAATGTAACGGTGAAAGCTCTGGTTGTGCTGCTGAAAGGCGACAAAATCCCGTCGTTTCGCCGCATCGACGATCGCCGCAACGCACGTGCGCAACGGCTCGCAGCGTCCGCGCAACCGTTTGGCCGCTTTGCGCACGGCCAGGACATCCAGCGCGGAACGCACCTCGAGCGCCTCGATCGTCTCCGGCAGGCTCACCTCACGGACCCATGCCCCGCGGTGGATCTCGGCCTGCAACACGCCGATGGCGACCAGTTCGCGAATCGCCTCGCGAATCGGGATCGGGCTGACCTCGAGTTCGCTGGCGATCTGGGCTTCCACGACCCGGTCGCCGGGCTGGAGTTCCCCGCTTCCGATCTTGGCCAGCAGGGCGTCTCGCACTTGTTCTCGCAATGACTGCCGCTTGAGCATTCGCTCCTCTTTCGATCTTCAGATAGACGCGTGACGGCAGCCGCGCCGTCCTGGCGGACGGCGCGGCACTCGTTCTCACCCCGGCGTCTGTTGGCGTCGGTCACGACGCCAACGGCTTCGGGGCGACCATGGGGCGGGTTGTGGGGGTGTGGATCGTCGGGGATTCGTGCGGAGACCGGCCCGTGGCCCGCGTGGCGGCGTCAGGGGCCGATCCATATTTCATATATGATTTAGATGATAGCAAGGCCCCGGCGGGATGCAACACCCTTTTTTCCCGCTTTTTCCAAGAGCGGAACGCCACGGACATTGACGAACAAGATCAGCCGCCGAGGGAAAGGCCCACGGCATACGGAGTGCAGGCTGCTACTTTGTCTTGCCGGCAACGGCGACGCGTGTCGCTTTGCCGGAGACCAGCCGCAGGCGGACGGCATGAAAGACCGCGCCGCAGTCGGTTGCGGCCAAGCCGGGCAGGTTCCGTGCGGGCAGACTCCATTGTCCGTTTTCCGTGAGTTGTTCGAGCGTCCCACTCCAAAGAAGAAATGGCTGCCCGTTCAGGAAAATCTCGATTCGCGCCCGGTCGCCATCTAGACGCACCTGATGCAGGACGACATACCTTTGCTCGTTGGTCAAGACCGGGGGACCTCGCTTGCTGGTGGGATTGTCGCGGGCCGTTTTCCGATCGATCGGCTCCAGGCCTGAGACCTTGTCCGGCGGCGTCCCCTGGTCGAATAGCATGGTCACGTGCCGCAATCCCACGGGAAGAATCGTCGCCACGATAAACGCCCCTTTGGTCCGGGTAAACTCCACTTCGAAATCGTAGCTCCCCTGGACTTCCGTCGGCAGCGCGATGCGCGGATGCCCCGCAGGGGACCACTTGACACAACCAGCGACCAACTCGTCGCCACGGCGATTCCATTCGCCTTGCACGCGTCCCCAGTCCACATCGGCGAACTGGAGCAGATCCACCCACTCGCCAACCGGCAAGCTCTCGCCTTCCGTCGTCGCCTCCGAGGCGGTCGACGCAACGGCGGCCACGTCGCGCGTCGGGCGAAGCCGCACACGGTGAAAGGCCGCCATCACTCCTCCCAGTCCGAACCTCCCTGCCTCGGGCAAGCCCCAATTCGCCGTACACGATAGCGAACGTTGGTTGCCCGACCATTGGAGCAAGGGCTTGCCGTCGCCGAGCACATCAACCGTGGCATTCGCGCCCTGCAAACGCACTCCAACTCGAACCACACACGGCCGTCCTTTTGCCGACTCGTTGGTTTGACGCATGGGGCTGCCGGAGACCGGGTACCCATCGACCAGGGTCAGCATGGCTGTATGATCAACGCCTAGCAGGACCGTGCAGTTCTGCAAACCGACGGGCAGAAGCAGCGCGGCCCAGGAGTGAGAATTCTCGCGGGCCACCTGTACC
>JBDKTH010000151.1:0-2434 GCA_039680305.1 Thermoguttaceae bacterium
TACTTTTCGTGCTCCAATGCTCGAGAGGTCAAACGTCAGAACGTCCCGTCTTCCCTGGCCTGCTGATCTCGAACGTTTTGAGTATCGCCTGAACGTGAGGAAAGATGCGGTCTTCGAACTGTGACGCAATCGTGCTGACCACGAAATAGCACTTGTTCTCGACGAAGAAGACCCATTGTCGCCAACGGAACGTGGACCCGTCGCGCAGGGGCATCACCGTCTCGAAGTACAACGCGTCGTACGCGCCCACCCGGGCCGGTTTGAGTTCCTTCGCCTCCACGTTATCCTTGGCCTGATTCGCCCATTGCAGGGACACCTCGGTCATCACCTTCTTGAAAAACACTTTCTCTTGACTTCGGTCGTCCGCCGAATAAGTGCCGACCTCGTGAATGTCCACCGCCAACGGGAAGATGGGCGGAACATACATCACCCAATTCCCCTTGTCGATCGCCTTCCATCCTTCGGGAAGAGCAACTTTGAAAGGCTTCTCTCGCTTGGTTTCGGCAAACTCAAAGATGGCGAGATCCCCCACGGGATTTTTGCTGCCTTCACTTTCGGCATACTTGCTCGTCGGGTCGTACTTCCACTGCGAAAAGGTCTGAAGGGCGATCGCGTCGAGAAACTCGCGAAGGGTCGGCCGATAGAACTTCGGAAAGACCGGCTGCAACTCGGCCTTGGCGATTGCCTTGGACGAGGTCATCAAGCCCACGCCGCAGGGCAAGTTGATCCGGCTCATTGCGAGAAACCTGTTTGAGAATTGCCCGAAGGAATCTCCCATTTCGCCAGGCAATCGCGAGGCCAGAAGCTTGTCTTGCTGTTCCTTCGTCAGCGGCTTGATGGTAGTTGGCTGACGTTGCGATGGATCGTCTCCAGGTCTTGACGCTTCAGCCCGCTGAGCGAGAGCGACCGTCGGAATGGCGATGACGGCCATAACCGCCATCGCTATCGCTTGCCAATGTAGACGCACGCAATGGGGATCTCTCATCGACTTCTCCTCTGGTATTCGTCGCCAGCGGAACGCACGGCGGTCGCCGCCCGTGACGAAGTGGAAATCGGTCAATCGCCAGTCAATCTACCAAACCTGGCCGCCGTTTGCACTATGCTGAAGGTGACTTGCCCTGCGGCCGGGCGGTGTTAACCAGCGTTACGCACGAATAGCGACAAATAGATGGTCGGAACGTAAAGAACCCCGACGATTCCCAGGACGGTGCCCCAAACGGCGAGTCTTCGTGGTGGTATGAAAAGGCCAATTAGACTAATGACCAGTCCCGGTACGCTGAGGAAAGCAAGCCACATTCCCTGCAATCCAACCACGGGGAACCCAGCAAGGCAGACTCCCACAACGCCGAGGAGCGACAAAGCAAAACCGATGTGTCCCACGCGATTGACACGGACCGATCCGTCCTTGCTGCTGCACATGGGCGATTGGTATGGATTCGTAGACGAAGTCTGAGGATTCGTCATTGCGGCTGTTCTCGGATAACACTTGTTGGGCGAACCTCTACTCGTCGTGATACAACTTCCCCACGAACTCGCTAAACGAATCCGCCACATGATAACAATTCTCGTAACCCCATGGACGCTCTGGCAACTCATCGGCATCCCTCAGTCGGAAAAATTCGCGGATCGTTGGGTCCAAACCAGGAAGGCGACTGAGCGTTTCGTCATCCCAGAAGAACCTCATCTCCGTATCGAGTGAGAAGACCTGACCATGGTCGAGACCAGCAATAGAAAGGCAAGTGGTCATGCCGAAGTGCCCGTAGCCGATGCAAATCATGTTGCGAGGCGCTTTGCCCGAGTGGAGCAGGTCGATTATCTCCTGAACCGTGTGGAGTGTGGTTGCGATGTGCTCCCCGAATGGCGTTGGGATAGTGCAAGGCGCAAGAGCATCGCCAACGTCGCCACCTCCGATCTCAAGCAGAAAGCTGCGGTAGTCGGAGGGAAGCCGGGCTCCGACCAAATTCTCCAACTGTTCAACGCGTTTAACGGCCTCCGGCCCTTCTGTCGTGGTGAACCCGATCCGCTCCAAGCGTTTCTTCAGATGCGCAACTGCTCTGATCCGAGGAGTCTGGCGGCTGGTTGGTCGCCAAACAGCGTTCTTGATCCGGTCCAAGTACCTCTTTAGATGCATAACTATTCCAGCCGAAGATTCTGGCGACTGACAGGTTGCCCAACTATTGACAGTAGCCGCCATCGTGTCCACAAGAACATCCCTCCGCCGGTGAACCACCCCCATTCTAAGTCATGCCGTTTCGCAACGAAAGTGGCCGCTTGGGATGGGCTCCTGTTTCACGCGAAATAACCGCTCCTCCAAAACTCCAGCCCGTCACCCGCCCAAGGACATCCATGGACCGTTCAAGACCCCCGCTTCGGAAACCCGTTCGCCACGTCTTGAGATAGACCGCTGGAGTGGCGCGAGTGTCTGCATGGGGCG
>JBDKTH010000120.1:0-3392 GCA_039680305.1 Thermoguttaceae bacterium
GGTTGGAATGGGGCGCAAAACGACTCCGTTTTGCGCAATACGGCTGTTGCTTTACGCGGCGATGAAGTCCATAGTAGTCGAAGGGGGATTCGCGTGGAAGGGAGGGGTTCACAGGAACGGCCGCGGCCGACCAGGAGAAAAGCAAGCCCCCAGAGCCCACCGCAGGAGGATATCCGATGTGTCGAATTGTGCTGTTGTGCGGCATTCTGCTCTTGTCGACCGTGCCCGTCTTCTGCCAGGAGTATACCAAGGACGATCTCCGCAACCGGCACACCACGGCTTATCCGGTATCCCGCTTGCACCGCGACTGGATCTATCAGGATCACGGCCTCGACCATGGAAAATGCTTCGTTTCCGCGACCGGCAGCGGCGTGGAACAGGCCATGGTCCGCAAGGCCCTTGTCGAATTGAACGCCCGGAGCGTTGCGACCGCGGAGTTCGACAAGACGCTTGCGGCCCTCGTGGAAAACAAGACGCCGGGCAACGATCCTGCGTGGAAGGCGTTGTACGTCCGGGCGTGTGAACGACGTCGCCAAGAGCGGCTGAAACTCTTCGACCATCACCCGCGTCAGTTCATCTACGCAAAACACTTCGTCTTCGGCGATTCCCAGGCGATGTTCGCCATGACCGATCACCTCACGGATGCGGTCTTTCGGGAATGCGGCCGCGATTATCGGATGAACTCGCAGCTCTGCCAGATGACCGTTCGCACCGATGGAACGGTCGCCACCGAGGTGCTTCTCGATTGCCCGGACGGCGTGGTGCGCGACCCGTGTGTTTCGGGCGACGGCAAGCAGGTGGTCTTCTCGATGCGGCGAACCGACCACAATGGAGGCGATGATTTCCACCTCTACGTGATGGACCTGGCCGACCGGCGCGCCCGGCAGATTACGTTTGGCGCCGGCACGGCCGACATGGAGCCGCTGTGGCTGCCCAACGGCCAGTTGCTCTTCACGTCCACCCGCTGCGTCGTCTCGGCCCCGTGCTGGTGGTCGAGCGTGTGCAACCTCTACACGTGCGACGCCCAGGGCCGCTACATCCGCCGGCTCGGGGTCGATCATGGCCACACGGTGTTTACCCACCTGATGCACGACGGGCGAGTCATCTATACGCGCTGGGAGTATTCCGACCGAACGGCCGGCTACCTGCACAGCCTGTTCGTGATGAACCCGGACGGAACGAACCAGACGGAGTTCTACGGGAACAATTCGCAGTTCCCCGCGGCCTTGCTCCACGCACGAAGCGTTCCGAACTCGACCATGGTCATTGCAGTTGCCGGCGCGCACCACATCGACCAGCGGGGTAAACTGGTCATGATCGACCGGAAAGAGGGGACCCAGGCCGGGTTCGGCGTCAAGCTCCTTGCGCCGGAAAAGGACTATCCTTATCAGGAAAGCATGGGAACCGGGGGCAACGTCGTTCACGGCACGGACGGGGAACAGTTCCAGTATCCCTGCCCCCTGGACGAAGACAACTACCTCGTCTCCTATTCGCCCGAAGGCGGTCCGATTCGCGGCCTGAAGGGGATCCACCACGGCAAGACCGAAAGCCCGGCCTTCGGCATCTACTGGATGCACCGCAACGGGCAGCGCGAACTGCTGATCTACGACCCGGTGATCTCGTCGGGCCAGCAGGTCCCCCTGACCCCTCCCTGCCCGCCGTTCCAAAAGGCCTCGCATGTCGACGAACACCAGACGGCGGGCCGCTTCTACGTCCAGAACATTTATTACGGTCCCGGCCTGAAAGGGGTGCGCCCGGGCACGGTGAAGAAGATCCGCGTCGTCGGGCTGGATTATCGCGCCAAAGGCACGGTGGCCCTCGGGCTGCATCCGTGGGGCGGACATCAGACGTCTCCCTGCGCCATCAACAATGGCAGTTACGACGTCAAGCACGTGCTCGGCACGGTCGATGTCGAAAAGGACGGAAGCTGTTGTTTCGAATGCCCTTCGCGCGTGCCCGTGTTCTTCCAGATGCTGGACGATAAAGGCCGCATGGTGCAGAACATGCGGAGCTGGACCATGGTCTTGCCGGGCGAGACCTTTTCCTGCATCGGCTGCCACGAGGACAAGAACACGACCTACACGGACCGCCATGCCGTGACCCTGGCGTCGGGCAAACGGCCGCAGAAGATTCGGCCCTTCTTTGCCCAAGGCGACGAACCGGTCCAGGAAATGGACCGGTTCCTGAACGCTTCCGAGAAACGCGCGCTTGCCTACCTCGGCACCAACGCGCCCCAGGCGATGGACGTTCCGCGCGGCTTCAGTTATACCCGGGAAATCCAGCCCATTTGGGACAAACACTGCATCGAGTGCCACGCAGGCGACAAGAACCCGGCGAAAAAAGACGTCCCGCTGAGCTTGCTGGGCGACGATCGTCCGATCACGAATCCGGAGATCTACGGCCGGGCCAAATGGCGCTTGACGCACCGCGATTACGGCAGCAGTACGAGAGGCCATCCGGGACGCGCCTTCAGCGAGTCGTATATCAACCTGACTGACTTCGGCTACAACGCCAAGATCCCGTTGGCAGGCGTGGGAGGGAAGGCAATTGCGCAGTCCGACAAGGTCTATCTCTCGCACTTCGGCGGGAAACCGGAAAACATCCCCCATCCCGACGCGCTCGGCTACTCGGCCGACGAATATGCCGGCAACGGCATCATCAACTGGCTGCACGTCTCCAGCGCCTGCGCCATGCTCCCGCCCTACGCCTATGGCTCGACGTCCAGCCCCTTGATGAACTACCTGGAGCCTTCGCACTACGGCGTGCAGCTCACGCAGGAGGAAAAGCAACGGGTCGCCTGCTGGATCGACCTGAACGTTCCCTTCGCAGGTTCGTGGATGGAACTGAACTACTGGGACAAGCTCAACCATGCCGTGCACTCCGCTTTGACTCCGTGGTACGTGTATCGCGACAAGATGCGCCAGATCTACCTCTACTTTGAAGCCAAACGCCTGAAGAACGCCGAACTGGAACTGGAGCATCGCGACAAGTATCTCCGCCACCTGGACGACGGCGTCGATTTTGCCCCGGAGGAGTTTGGGCAATACACGTTCGGCGGCCAGCGCGTGCAGAAGGAGTTCGTCGAGCAGTACGACCGTCTTCCGACCACGGTTCCCATCCATGGTCTTGCCCAAGGAAAAGACGCCCGCGGCGGCTCCAACGTCTCCGGCACCCCCCTGCGCAACCTGGCGGTGAACGAGGACGCCTACACCTATCACCTCCGCTCCTATCCGCGCGTCACGTCGAACTCGCACTATCGGTATCGCCCAGAATTCTCGCCGAATCACGCGATCGACGGGCAACGCACGTCGGAGAACTACTGGCGCCCGGCGCGTCGTACCGACCTGTGGCTGAAACTCGAATTCGGGCGCGAAGTGAAGGTCGAGCGCGTC
>JBDKTH010000121.1:0-3358 GCA_039680305.1 Thermoguttaceae bacterium
TGTTCGACCAGAAGCCGCTGCCGGTCGGCGCGGGTCTGCTCCTCGGCTTTGCGTTGTTGGTCGACCAGTTCCTGCTGGAGCCGCTCGACGTCGGCCCGCGTCGCCGCCAGCTGCGTCTCTTGTTCCAGGAGTTGCCGCTCGCGCGCTTCGAGCCGCTTGACGGCCTCGTCGGCCTCCTTCTCACGTGCGAGCAACTCGGGACTGGGACGCGTGGCCTGTTCTCGAATCCTCGCCGTCTCGGTGTCCAACGCCGCGCGGCGGCGCTCCACACCGGCCATCATCTGGCGGATCATCTCCTCCGAGGCCTGGCGATGGGCATCGATCTTCTTCTTTTCCTGTTCGAGGGCCTCCATGGCCTGCCCGCGTTCCTCGCTGAGCGTGCTGCGAACCTGGTTCTGAGCGGCTGCTTGGGCCTGCAGCTTCTCGGCCAAGGCCTTGATCTGCCGCTCGCGGTCGCGGAGCAACTCCTCCTTCTGGGCCACCTCTTCCTCGGCCTGCCGGAGCTTCGCCTCGACCTCGCTGCTCATCTGCTCGGCACGCTGGCGAAGGAACTGCTCCTGGTCCGCCATGGCCTGCTGGACCTGTTGTTCGGCGTCGGTCAACTCCTGCTTCTTGTGGCTCAAGGCCTCCTCGTGGCGGGCCAGTTCCTGGGCCATGACCTCGTGCTGCTTGGCCGCCGCTTCCGCCGCCTCGACCTGAGCCTGGCGATTCTCCAACTCCCGCCTCTGCTCTTCCAGAGCCGCCCGTTCCTCGGCCAAATCGCCCTGCTTCTCGCTCATCCAGAGCCGCGTCTGACGGCTTGCCAGATCGATCTGGGCCAACTGAGCGTTCAGACGAGCTTCGCGCTGATCCAGCTCTCGTTGCCGGTTCCGCAGATAGTCGGCCAACTGGTTGGCTTGCAGCCGGAGTTGCTCCGTCGGCGATGGCGTGGCGATCAAGGGCGGAGCAGCCGCGAGCACCGGTTCCACCACCCGCTGACGCACCGCCGCCGATTCGACTTCCTGTTCTCGGGTCGCCCCCGCCTCAGCCGTCCCCTCTTTCACGGCCATTCGATGGGCCGCATCGATGCGCGTGTCCGGCCTGTTGCGGGGACTCCGAGCCTTGGCCGTTCCAGGACGTTCGGATTTAGATCGAGACATGCTAAAGGGCCTCCCCGGCTAAACCGTCAGCGTCAGCTTCCCGCCGACGCTTCGCTCACCCATCACACGACGCGTGCACAACGCTGGGTCGCGACCTGCGAGACAGCCGTCAAACTCCGCGCAAACCGAAAGGTTTATCAGGCCTTTTAATCGGCACCGGGAGCGGCGGAGTTAACTCCAATCAGCGATGAAGCTTGGGAAAGATGCCCGAGAATCCGCTGGACGATTCAAGCTAGAAAAGATAGGCAGACAGGCGAAACCTACCGACCATTTTCCCGGCAGGCCCCCCCTGGATACGACAGGTGCCACGGCTGTTGCCGCCTTTCTGGGGTCTCCAGGCAAGCACAGCCGTGGCACACGGAAGAATCTCAACGAGATAACGCCTCTCGACCAGCGTTCAGGCGGTGGCCTCTTCGATGGCGTTTTGCAGGCGAGTCTTCGGCTGCACGCCGACGAAGCGATCGACGACCTGACCATTCTTGAAGATCATGATCGTGGGGATACTGTTGATGCCCAACGACGCAGCGATGTTTGGGCTCTCATCGATGTTGACCTTGCCCACCTTGAGCGAAGCGGCGTTTTCGTCAGCCAATTGGTCGACCAGCGGGGCAATCATCCGGCACGGGCCGCACCAGGGGGCCCAAAAGTCAACCAACACCGGCTGGGGCGACTGGAGGACCTCGGTCTGGAAATTCTGATCACTCAATTCGACGATCTTGCCCATTCACGCATCTCCTTATCGATGTGGTTCTTCAGTCGCATGGCTTTCTAGATTATATGGATCACGGCCGACCGGTCAAAGGGCCCAGGCGTCGTCCCCATCATGATGATGGGCAGGACTGGAGATGTGGGGGCCACGGCGGTTCATCACCTGGGTAGCCGGCCAAAGAAGACAAATCTCACCGCCCCCCCTCCACGGAGGAGAGAACCTCGACAAGGTCCATTCATCCGCAATTGGCAAGGTGTCTTCATGTGTGGTAGACTACCGCCACGGGGCACATCCAGACCTCCCATATTGCCCATTCATGGATCGCCCCTCGCTTGCCAATCCGCCCGACGAAGCTGTTCTTCGGATTCTGCTTGAGAACATGCCCGGGATCGTCTGGACGACCGACAGAGAGCTTCGCTGCACCTCGATCTTCGGCGCTGGGCTGGCCGCGATGAAAGTGACGAGCGAGCAGGTCGTTGGGAAAACGCCCTTGGAGTTTAGTCCGACGGGCGACAAGGATGCCTCGGTAATCCTCGCCCACCGCCAGGCGATTCAGGGCGAAACGGTCGTCTATGAGCAGGCTTGGTACGACCATGTCGTTCGCGGAACGGTGCGTCCCTTACGCGATGACATGGGGCAGATCACCGGCTGCCTCGGCATCTGCCAAGAGGTGACGGCCGAAGCGGCCTTGCGCACCTCGGAGGAGCGGTACCGGGCGATCGTCGAAGAGACCACGGAGTTGATCTCCCGCTTCACGCCGGAGGGGATCCTCACCTATGTCAACGACGCCTACTGCCGTTTCCTGGAAGTTCCCCGGGAACAGATTCTCGGCGCGAGCCTCCTGCGGTACGTGACCGAGGAACACCAGGCACTGACGCGGGCTCGCCTCGCTCAACTCAGCACGGCATCGCCAATCTGCCACAATGAAGAGCGGATGGTGACACGCAGCGGGGAAGTTCGCTGGATCCATTGGGTCAACCGGGCGCTGTTCGACGCCGCCGGACAGATCATCGAGATTCAGTCGGCGGGACGGGATATCACCGAGCGGAAGGAAGCCGAGAAACGGATCCGGCGGGAACAGGAGAACCTCAAGCAACTGCTGGACCTCTACGATCGGGATCGGCATCTGGTTTCCTACGAGATTCACGACGGTCTGGCGCAGCATCTCGCCGGGGCGATGGCGCAGTTCGAGGTCTATCGTGCCTCGCGTAACACCGCGACGGAAACGGCCGAGAAAGCCTTCACGTTGGGCCAGGTCGAGCTGGCCAAGGGCTTGCGTGAAGCACGCCGCCTGATCAGCGATCTGCGTCCGCCGATCCTCGACGAATCGGGAATCGTGGCGGCGATCGAGCTTCTGACGCACGAACAGAGCCAACAGTCGGGCCTGCGGATTTCGTTCCAGCACCGAGTGGCGTTTGAGCGTCTGGCCTCGCCCCTGGAGAACGCGATGTTCCGTGTCGTCCAGGAGAGTGTCACGAACGTGATTCGCCACAGCCAGAGCGAGGAGTGC
>JBDKTH010000610.1:0-5471 GCA_039680305.1 Thermoguttaceae bacterium
CTCATGGTTTGGGGCTCCTTCAATGGATTTGGCTAACAACCATTGAATCCCCAAACCTGGGTGCCATTCAAGAAGCTGGCCCTGCTAGCAGTTGGCAAGGTTACGATCAAGGCCAGGCGAAAAGACGTAAGTGAACTAACCCGAAAGTGGGGAGGTGTTGCATAATTCATGGGTGTCTACTTACTTCGGCCTTATATGTACCACCTATGCTTACCTCCCCTCGCATGGTTTCCGTGTTGCGGAAATCCCTGGCCCGTGCTCCCCAAGGAGCATGGGCCGTGCGTGCAGCCGCCCTCAGCGTTTGGGTCGGGCCTGACGGCCGTACGCTGAAGCGCGAGGGCAATTTTGTCGAAAGCGTCAATTGTCAAAGATCCAAGCGGCTCGCCTTCTGGGCTGCCAGGAATGAGCTTAGCACAACGGCTGGCCCAATTTCAACACGATTTGGCGCGGCGGGATGCGGAAGGACTAAGGACTAAGGACGAGGGACTAAGGAAGGACGAAGCACGAAGGACCGAAGACGGTGTGACGCGTAGGGTGCCACGGCGTCCCGCCAGTGCTTTCCCTTGCACGGCCACGTGATCAAGCATCGGTTCCCCTCGTACCATCGAACGCGATGAGCTTGCAGCCGACATCGGCTCATGGCCGACCGTGAGGCCTAGCCGATCGATGAGGTTCTCGGGATGGGCAACGTGCAAACCCGTTTCGAAAAAGCACTGACGGCACGCCACTGGCACCCGGCGAGGACGCTGTACGCGGAGTACATCGGGCATTAGCTGGTAACGATCTCGCGAACCGGAACCAGACTCACGGCACAAGTGCCGCAGCTAGACCGGCTCCGCGCCCGCCCGCTGCGTGGCCAACTCCATGATCCGCTGCTCGGTGGCTTCGTCGCGACTAAGCTCGCCGGTCAGGTGGCCTTCGCAGAGGACGAGGATGCGGTCGCAGAGGGTCAACAGTTCGGGCAGCTCGCTGGAGGTGACGATGATGCCCAGGCCGTCGCGGCAGAGGCGATCCATCAGGCGGTAGAGTTCGGCCTTCGCGCCGACGTCGATTCCCCGGGTCGGATCATCGAGGAGCAGGACTTTGGGATCCGTCAGGAGCCAGCGGCCGATGATCGCCTTCTGCTGATTCCCGCCACTGAGACTGGTGATCGGCGAGTCGAGACGGGCCGTCTTCACACCCAAACGCGAGACGATGTCGCGGGCCATCGCCTGCTGGCGGGGAAAGCGGATCATGCCGAAGCGGGCGGCGTCGCGCAGGGCGCAGATTGTGATGTTCTCGCCCACGCCAAGGTTGGCAAAGATCCCTTCCCGCTTGCGATCCTCGGGAACCAGGGCCACGCCCGCTCGCATGGCCTGGGCCGGATGGCGAAACCGCACCGATTCGCCCTCCAGACGCATCTGGCCCTGCGGTCGCTCAACGCTTGCGCCGAAGAGCGACTCCAACAACTCCGTGCGTCCCGCACCCATCAGCCCAGCGATCCCCAGGATTTCCCCCTGGCGGAGCGTGAAGTTGATGTCGCGCAACCGCCACTGGCGAGCATGTCCCGGCCAGGGGAGCGAAAGATGCTCCACTTCCAAGATCACATCGCCAATCGCCCTCGGCTCGTCGAATCCGCTCTCCGCGATCTGGCGGCCGACCATCAAGTGGGTCACTTCGCGGGGATTGGTCTTTTCGCGGGCCAGCGTTTTGACCACCTGTCCGTCGCGCATCACGGTAATCCGGTCGGCCAGGCGGAAGATCTCGTCCATCTTGTGGGAGATGTAGACGATCGTCACGCCTTGGGTCCGCAGCCGATCGATTTCGCGGTACAACCGGGCGACCTCGCCTTCGGTCAGGGCGCTGGTCGGCTCGTCCATGATCAGGATCTCGGTCTGGAGCGACAGGGCCTTGGCGATCTCGACCAGTTGCTGGTCGCCGACGCGGAGTTGCCGGACCAGTTGCCGGGGGTGGATCCGGCATTCGAGTTGTTCGAGCAGTTCGCCGGCGGCCCGCTCCATCACCCGATCGTTGAGCGTCCAGAACCGGGTGAGCTTTTCACGGCCGAGGAAGATGTTGGCCGCGGCCGACAACTGCTCGACCAGGTTCAGTTCCTGGTGGATGATGCTGATGCCCGCCCGTTCGGCGTCGGTGGTGCTGCGAAACTGTACGGGCTTGCCGCGGACGTGCAATTCCCCTTCGAAATCGGGGATCACGCCGCAAAGGCAATTCATCAGCGTGCTCTTGCCGGCGCCGTTTTCCCCGACAATCGCATGCAGTTCGCCCGGCTGAATGTCGAGCGTGACATCCTCGAGCGCCACCACGCCGGGGAACCGCTTGGTGACATGGTGAAAGGAGATCACCGGAAGAGCAGACACTGAGCTATCCTTTCCGCAACGCGGAAGTCCGAATTCGCTGAGCCGTTTTACCCCAGCTCATGTGCCGGGCGACGGCCGCCGCAGGGGAACCATCCCCCACGGCCACCGCTGGCGGTCATTTCGTGGGAAGCTCCGGTTCCGGCTTGCGCCACGGATGAAACTTGCGGCAGTAGATGGCCCCGAGGACCGTCAACAAGATGCCCCACCAGATGTCGGCGTGGTACTCGAACAGTTGGACCTTGTGCTCCGGGGGAACGAAGTACAAATAGAGTCCCGAACTGAAGATCACGATCCCGTAGACCAACAGCAGTGCGCCGATAAAGAACCAGATCGGTACCTGATGTTCTGACTGCATGGCTCATCCCTTACCAGAAGTAGACGTTGATCGTCACGAGCACCACCCCAACCACGGTCGCCCAGAGGTACGGGTGCTCGTACCAGGGGCACGGGCCCTCGTCGGGCAGCGGCGTGAGCCCCATCACCAGGTTCTTCAACTCCGCATCGGATTTCGGCTTGGTGAACAGGCTGACCACGACGATCGTCACCACGCAGGTCAGCCAGGTCCAGAAGCCACTGTACATGTTGACCGCCATCGGCTTGGCCAACTCGGAGCGGGCGACGTACTTGGCGTGCGCCGGGTTGAACTCGGCCGGGTTGAAGTAGTTGGTCACGTCGCTGGCCTCGACCTTGACGCCTGGCTTGAGGACCACGGGCACCTTGTCGACGCCGAACTTGTCTTTCGCCTGCGACTCGGCCAGGCTTACCTCGGGAGCGAGCACCCGGACATCGACCGGCTTGCCCTGTTCCATGGCCGTCGCCGCCAGGGCCACTTCCTGGCCCTCGATGGTGATCTTGCCGGAGGCAAGCGGCTCCTTTCCCGACGCGGCGGGGAGCGGGACGTTGGTCGTCGCGACGCTGCCGCTTTCCACGATCACCTTGGTAATCTTCTCGGCCCCCTGGCTGCCGGTCCGTTCCACGCGGACCACGGCGTCCTTGTTGAGGACGATCTTCGGCTGCGGTCGCTGGCCTTCGGGGAACGAGTGGACGAAGCCCCACATCGAGACCGAGAGGACAATGCCGGCCACAAAGCCCCAGAACCCGCCGGCCGGCGTGGCCCGCTTCCAGAGCATGCCTACAATCACCAGGGCAAACAGCGGCACGATGAAGAAGAAAATCAGCACCTGGAGGAACTCCAGGATGTTGGAGAACCAGAACAGCAGATAAGCGGTGCAGATCGACGCCAACACGCCGAAGAGCGACGACATGCGGCCCATGTTCAGGTAGTGCTTGTCGCTGGCGTTGCGGTTCAACAGCGGCTTGTAAACGTCGTAGGTCCAGACGGTGGCAAACGCGCTGACGTTGCCCGCCATCCCCGACATGAAGCCGGCGATCATCGCCGTCACCCCGAGGCCTAGCAGGCCGGGGCCGAGATACTGGCCCATCAGCAGCGGCAGCACGTCGTTGAACGTCTTGTGGGTGATGTTGGCCCGGGCATCGCTTTCCGCCACCAAGACCAGGGGCGAACCGTCGCTGTTGGTCAGCACGGCCAACCCGAGGAGACCGGGGATCGTCACGATCAGCGGCACGCAGATCTTCAAGACCGCGCCAATGATCGTGCCGTTTTGCGCCGCGCGGAGGTTCTTGGCCACGATCACCCGCTGCACCTGGAGGAAGTCGGTGCACCAGTAACCGAAGCTCACCGCCAGTCCCAGGCCGAAGACCATTCCGAACCAGTCGATCCCCATTGGGTTGGAGTCGAACGAGCCGAGATTACGCCAGAGGCTGGTGAAGTCGGCGTTCTGGACCGCGGGGTGGATGACCTTCACATTCTCCTGGATCGTGGCCATCATCTTCGTCCAGCCGCCGGCGTGGATAATGCCGAGGATGGGAATCAACAACGACCCGAGCCAGATCAAGAAGAACTGCAGAACCTCGTTGAACACGGCCGACATCAGCCCGCCGAGGGTCACGTAGACGGCCACGGTCAGCGAGGAGACCCAGATGCTGATCGTCATGTTCCAGCCGAGCAGCAGGTGGAGGATTTTGGCCATGGCGAACATGCTGGCGCCGCTGACCATGATCGTCAGGAAGGCAAACGAGACGCCGGCCAGACCGCGGCTCCCTTCGCCGTAGCGGAGTTTCAGGTAACCGGGGACCGAGTGCGTCCGGCAGATGTAGTAGAACGGCATCATCACGATCGCCAGGAAGAGAATCGCGGGGATCGCGCCGATCAGATAGGCATGCGCCCCGAGCATCCCGTACTGGTAGGCCATCGCCGACCAGCCCATCGTCTCCAGCGAACTGAGATTGGCCGAGATGAAGCTCAGCCCGGCGATCCAGGCGGTCATCTTGCGCCCGGCCATGAAGAAGTCGTCGCCCGTGCTGGCTTGCTCCTTCAGGTAGAAACCGATCAGGATCACCACGACGAAGTAGATCGCGATGATGAGATAGTCCACCGCGGTCAGCGTGAGCATCGCCTTTTCAGCGGGCGGGCTGCCAGCGGCCGAGGCCAAGAGAGCAGTGCAGACCTGGAGCGTGTTGATCATGCCGTTCTCCGTGCGATCAAGATCCCGGGAGTCCACGTAGGCATTGACAGCCCTACGCACAAGCGACTTGCATCCTCGAGCCGGGAATTCTTACAGAAGCTTCCCTACGGACGCCACCGCAGGCATCCTATCTCGCCATTATCGTTGTCGCATGCTAGCAGTGCAAGTAGCGGCAAGCGGTGCTAGAAGGGGGTGCGTTTGGCTGGCTCGTCACACTTTTTTCCCCGGGTCGTCCGGGACCAGTAGACGGGCAGACCGCCTCGCGCGGTAGCAGGGCCAGTTGAAAGACAACGTCGGCGCGGTGCCAAGCAAACCAAGAAATGCCACATCCAGCCGTTCCCCACCTGACCGGGCAACGGCTGGATGTTGGCAGGTTTCGGGCACGCTCGTACGCACCCCTTTTTGAGAGACCCGCTCGAATGGCAAATCGTAACGATCGCTCCATTCACGCAGGCGAGAGAGGATAACGAGGGCGTGTTACTTGGCAGGAGCCTTGTCGGCCTTCTTCTCGTCGGCAGGGGCCTTCTTGGCAGACGCCGGCTTGGGGGCCTTTTCGGTCGTGGGAGGC
>JBDKTH010000194.1:0-9299 GCA_039680305.1 Thermoguttaceae bacterium
CCGGCTGGCGTCCTCGGCCGTCTGCACGGCGGCCAGCAGTTCCTCGCGGCTCTTCTCGAGGTCGAGGATCACCCCACGGACCGACCGGCCGACGACCCCGCGGAGCACCAGGCTGACAAGCCCCCCACCGACAGCCAGGCTGCCCAGGAGAAACCACAGGCTTGCACAGCCCTCGGCGGTACTGCTGGGGTGAAACACGGCTGCCGCGATGGCCAGCGATAGCGCGAACACGCCGCTGACAATCGCCAACGTCACGAGGAACACCTTTCCTGGTAGTCTCATATAGTCCTACTACAAATGGCCATCCTGACGCGATCCCCAAAGGCGATCACACGGGCTGCCGCTGGTCCCTAAAGTCAATGGGACCCGCGCTCCGTAAGCGGCAGAGCCGGAAACGAATGGTATGTCCCCCAGAAGAACGTACCCCAAACCCTAGCTTGCAGACTCGGGACATGTCGATTCGCTGGGGGGGAGAAATTCGGGAAAAAGACGCACGAAGGGTGAATGCCACCCCTGCACCCGGCCTATCCGCTACATTCGCTGCCGCCGGCCTCCCACCCGGGGCCTGGCTTGCAATCCGCCGCCTCGGGAAGCAAAATGGGCCATGGATAGACGACAAAAACCGCCCACGCGGCCCCTGTACCACTCTCCTGCCCCGAAAGGATTGACTCCATGGCTCACCCCACCCGCCGTAGTTTCCTGACCCACTCGCTCCGCTTTAGTGCCGCCGCCCTGGCTGCGGGGCCCTTGGCCGGGCAACTGGCCTGGGGAGCGGACCAGCCGGGCGCCCAGATCACCTTCGGCCTGGTCACCTATCTGTGGGGCAAGGACTGGGACATCCCCACCTTGATCCGCAACTGCCAGACGGCCAAGGTCTTTGGCGTCGAACTGCGGACCCAACACGCCCATGGGGTCGAGCCAAGCCTCGGCGCCGCCCAGCGCCAGGAGGTCAAGAAGCGGTTCCAGGACAGCCCGGTCGCCCTCGTCGGCCTGGGGACCAATGAGTGCTACCACGACCCGAATCCCCAGGTCGTCCAGAAGGCGATCGAAGCGACCAAGGCCTTTATCAAGCTCAGCCACGACGTCGGCGGCAGCGGGGTTAAGGTCAAGCCCAACGACTTGCCCAAGAACGTAGCCCAGGAAAAGACGATCGCACAGATCGGCAAAGCCCTGAACGAAGTGGCCGCGTTCGCCGCCGACTACGGCCAGGAGCTCCGCCTGGAGGTCCACGGCTCCTGCTCGCCCCTGCCGATCATGAAGCAGATTATGGACGTGGCCACGCATCCCAACGCCCACATCTGCTGGAACTCCAACGCCACCGACCTGAAGGGCGAAGGGCTGGAGTACAACTTCAACCTCGTCAAGGACCGCTTCGGCCACACGACCCACGTGCGTCAGCTCACCGGCACCGACTATCCCTGGCAGGACCTGGTCAAGCTCTTCGTGAAGTGCAACTATCGCGGCTGGCTCTTGTTGGAGGCCGGCAGCAATCCCCCCGATCGCCTCGCCGCCCTGATCAAGGAACGCGAGAAGTTCGAGCAGTTGCTGGCCAACGCCCGGGCCTAACGCTGTTTATTGCTCCTCAGATAGACAATCGTGTGCCACTGCTTGCCTGGCAAGCAGTGGCACACCGCCGTTTAGCCCGGTCGCTTGCGACCGGAGGAAGATCAGCGGATCGACTGATCGGGCAACTCGGTCTTCACGCCCTCATCCACGGGCATCCGATCGGGTAGCGAGCCGGTCTCGGCCAGCTGACGCTGCAACTCCGCCTTCAGCTCGGCCAGCACGCCCGCGCAGGCCGGATCGTCGATCAGGTTGTGATCCTCCCCCGGATCGGCCGTGAGGTCGTATAGCTCGGCCTTGTGGCGATCGGGGCTGCCGTCGCCGTGTGGATAGTGGACGTACTTCCAGCGATCCGTGCGCACACCACGCACGTTGGGCGTGTAGGGAAACTGCTTTTCATAATTGTAGAGATAGGTCCACGCCGTGCGCCAGCCGGTCGCATCGCCCGACGCGAGCCGGACCCACGATTTCCCGTGGATTTTGGTGAGCGGCTTCGCGCCGCAAAGCTCCAAAATGCTCGGGGCCAGGTCGATGTTGAGCACCATCCGATCGACGACCGTGCCCGGCCGGAGCCCCTTGGGATAGCGGGCCAGCATCGGCACGCGGATGCTCGGCTCATGCATCGTTCGCTTGTCGGTCATGCCGTGCTCGCCCAACAGGAAGCCGTTGTCGCCGGCAAAAACCACCAGGGTATTGTCGAGTTGTCCGAGGCCTTCCAAAGTGGCCAGAATCTGGCCGACGCTGTCGTCCACGGAGTTGATCGTCGCATTGCAGGCCCGGACGAAGTTGGCAAATGCTTCGACTCCTTCCGGGCGCGTGTCGGGGAATTTCTCGCGAAAGCCCCACAGCGGCCCGTAGATCCCGTGCCAGGTGACCAGCCGCTGGCGGATCCAGTCGGGCTTGTCGTCCAACTGGAAGGCCGAGGCCGGGTAGCCGATCTTCACCTGGTCGTAGACGTGCCGGTACTTCTCCTCGGGCACCACGGGCGTATGGCACGCCTTGTGGCCGAGGATCAACAGGAACGGTTGCTCCCGCTTCTCTCGCAGCCACTGGAGGGCCATGTCGGTGACGACGTGGGTGTAGTAGCCCGGCTTGACCGTGCGCGTGCCGTTGACGTTGAACTCCGTCCCATAGTACTGCCCTTGGCCTTTGTGGCTCGCCCAGAAGTCGAAGCCGGGACGCGGGGAATCGTCCTGCTCGCCCATGTGCCACTTGCCGATATACGCCGTCGCGTAGCCAGCGTCGTGCAGCACTTGATGAAACCCGGCGAAGCCCTTCGGGTAGTCGGTGAAGTTGTCGGTCACGCCGTGGGTGTGGGCATACAGGCCTGAAAGGAACGACGCCCGGCTGGGCGAGCAGAGCGAGGTCGTGATGAAGGCGTTGGCAAAGCGAACCCCTTCCCGCGCCAGGCGGTCCAGATGGGGCGTCTTCAAGAACGGATGCCCGGCACAGCCGAGCTGATCCCACCGTTGATCGTCGGTGAGGACAAAGATCACGTTCGGCTGGCGGCCCGAAGACGGCTCCGCAGCACCGGCCAGCGCCGGCGCCACGCCCACCACCATCCCGACCACGAACCAGAACAGCTTGTGATGTCTCATCTGGGATTCCTCCTCGTTACGCCCCCGCTCGACTCTACCACCATACCCGGCCGTCTCCCTCGGCTCAAGGTGGCGTCCGCGCGTTACGGAGCAGAGATACCGGGAGGCATTCTCCCCAGAAGAAGGAAGCCCCGCCCAACGTTCCCCGGCCCCCTACCCCGCATCAATCCTACAGATGCAACGCCCCCCCTCACCCGAACGTTGGCGGAAATCGCGAATCGCAGCACCCCGGGCATTCCGACGGGAAGATGACTTAGAGTTCTTGGGGCTAAGAGAGACGCCCGCAGTCTCACTGTCGTTCTGCTCGTGGGGCGAGCCGCGTTGAGGACTCTTATGCCTGCCACCACCTCTTCTGCACCGGTATCTTCGCGTGCCTGGCGGCGATACTTGCCCGTGGGGTTGATCCTGGCCGGGATCGCCTTCTCGTTGGCCGTCTATGGCGTGGCGCAAGAATGGGAAACCCGGCAGATGCTCGGGCACCTCCAGCGGGCCTCGGAAACGCACTCCATGGCCATCCGGAATGTCCTGAATCAGGACCTCTTGGTTTTGCAACTGGCGCAGGCCCTATACCAAGGTTCCCAGCAGGTCGAGCGTCACGAGTTCGCCGAGTTTCTCCGGCCCTATTTCGCGCATCGCCATGGGCTTGCCTCCCTGCGTTGGGTTCCGCGCGTCTCGGCCAAGGAGCGGGCCAGGTTCGAACAGAGCGTCCAGCGCGAGGGGCGGACCGACTTCCAGATCTGGCAGCCCGGCCAGCAGGACGCTCGCCTCCGGGCGGCGCAGCGCGACCACTACTTCCCGATCCTGTTCGCCGAATCTGACGCCGCGACGCGGCACGTCCAGGGCCTGGATCTGGCCGCCGTTCCCCAGATTCAAGACGCCATGGCACGGGCGGCCACGACCGAGTCGATCGCGATCGCCGCGCCCCTCGCCCCGGTCGGGCAAGGCGCCCTGCTGCCCGGGGTCTTGGCGTTCCTCCCGGTTCACCGGCCGGACGCCGCCCGGCAACGCGTCCTCGAAGGGTTCCTCGTGGCCAGCCTGTCGCCTGCCGACATCGTCGAACTGGCGTTGGCCCCCCGCCAGCGTCGCGGAATCGACATCTATCTTTGGGATAAGTCGGCCTCGCCGGAAAACCGCCTGCTCTACTTCCACGCCTCGCGGAGCCGCCAGGCCTCCATTCCCCCGCTGACCGAAACGCAACTCGACCGCTTGGGCAACCAGCGGGTAACGACGACCTTCGACGCTGGCGGCCATCGCTGGGAGATCGTCTGCACGCCCACGCCGGCATTCATCGCCGGGGACCTGACCTGGCAGCCAATCGGGCTGTTGCTTGCCGGATTGGCCCTGACCAGCCTGACGGCCGTGCATCTGCGCAGCCGTGCCACCAAAGGAGCCCAGGTCGAACGGCTCGTCGAAGAGCGGACCGCCCGCCTGGAACAGAGCGAACTGCGTTATCGGTCGCTGGTCGAGTCGATCGACGATTGGGTGTGGGAGGTCGATCACCTTGGCAATTACACCTACAACAGTCCCAAGGTCCATGACATCCTCGGCTACACGCCCGAGGAGTTGTTGGGAAAGAGCCTACTCGACATCCTGCCGCCCGAAGAGGCGATGCGGCTCCGAGAGGAGGCCTGGCCGCTGGCCGAGGCCGGACAGATCATCACCCGCTGGGAAAGCCTCAATCGCCACAAGGACGGTCACCTCGTGGCGATCGAGACCAATGCCGCGCCGATCGTCGACAGCCAGGGGCAGGTGCGGGGCTACCGCGGGATCGACCGCGACATCACCCCGCGCAAACAGGCCGAGGCCGCCTTGCGGGCTTCCGAAGCGACCCTCGCCCTCCGGAACCGGATCGCCGAGATCTTCCTCCGCAGTGACGATGAAGCGATGTACGCCGACGTCCTGGACGTGCTCCTGGAAACCTTCCACTGCCCGTACGGCTTCTTCGGCCATATCGACGAAGACGGCAACCTCGTGGTCCCGTCGCTGACGCGCGATATCTGGGTCAAATGCCAGATGCCCGACAAGACCATCGTCTTCCCTCGCGAAAAGTGCGTCGGGCTGTTCGGGCGCTCCTTGGACGAACGGAAGGCGATGTACCATAATGGCACCTTGTCCTTGCCCCAAGGCCATGTTCCCCTCGACAACGTTCTCCTGGCCCCCATCCTGCACCAAGGAAAGCTGATCGGACAATTCGCCTTGGGGAACTGCCCCCGGCCGTTCACCGACGACGATCAAACGATGCTGGAGGCGATCGCCGACTACGTGGCCCCCGTGCTTCGTGCTCGGCTCGAGCGCGACCTGCTCGCCCGCCAACGCAAGGAGGCCTACGAAAGCCTCTTCCGCCACGCCCATGCCTTGGATCAGCGGGTCAAAGAGCTGAACTGTTTGTATGACGTCTCCCGCTTGCTGGAAACCGTCGGGGCCTCGGTCGACGAGATCCTCAAGAGCGTCGTCCGCCTGCTTCCGCCGGCCTGGCAGTTTCCCGAGAGCGCCTGCGCGAGGATCGTGCTCGAGGACAAGGTCTTTCAAACGGGCGATTTCCAGGCTACCGATCGGAAACAGGCCGCGCCGATCAAGATCCATGGACAGATGGCCGGCGTCGTCGAGGTCGGCTATCTCGACCCCCGTCCCCCCGAGTTCGAAGGACCGTTCCTCGAAGAGGAACGGCGACTCCTCGAGACCGTGGCCGAGCGTTTGGGAAAGGTCCTCGAACGAATCGCCGCGGAAACCGAACTGGCCCGCGCCCAGCACGAGGCGGAACAGGCCAACCAGGCCAAGAGCGCTTTCCTGGCCAATATGAGCCACGAGATCCGCACTCCGATGACCGCCATCCTCGGCTTCGTCGACATCCTCCTGGAACACGTCCACGCCCCCGAAGCCCGCGATGCGGCCCTCATCATCCAACGCAACGGCGAGCACCTCCTCGGACTCATCAACGACATCCTCGATCTGTCGAAGATCGAGGCCGGCCGGCTGGACGTCGAAAACCTCCCCTGCTCCCCGGCGGCAATCGTCGCCGAGGTGGCCTCGTTCATGAAGGTCCGGGCCGACGGGAAAGGCCTGCCGCTGCTGGTTGAATACGACGGCCAGATCCCGGCCACGATCCGCACCGACCCCACCCGGCTGCGCCAAATCCTCACCAACCTCGTGGGCAACGCGATCAAGTTCACCGAGACCGGCGCCGTGCGGATCGTCACCCGCCTGCTCCCCGCCCCCGCCACGCCTCAGCTCCAGATCGACGTGATCGACACCGGGATCGGCCTCACCCCCGGGCAGCTCAGCCGCCTCTTCCAGCCGTTCACCCAAGGCGACACCTCAACCAACCGCAAGTATGGCGGCAGAGGCCTGGGGCTGGCGATCAGCAAGCGGTTGGCCCGGATGCTCGGCGGCGACATCACCGTCCAAAGCGCCCGCAGCGCCGGCAGCACGTTCCGCCTCACGATCCTGACCGGATCGCTCGAGGGCGTGCCGATGACCAATGGCCTTTCCGAAAACGATCTCCACCCGCAACCGACCACCGCGGCGAATCAGGCGGGCGGGCGTCTTGAGGGACGCGTGCTCCTCGTGGAAGACGGCCCCGACAATCAACGGCTGATCTCGCTGGTGCTCCGCAAGGCCGGGGCCCAGGTGACCGTCGCCACCAATGGGCAGGAGGCCGTCGATACCGTCCTCGCCGGCCGCACGGCCACCGGCCCGAGCACGTGGCTCGAACCGTTTGACGTAATCCTCATGGACATGCAGATGCCCGTGTTGGATGGCTATGAGGCCACGCGGCAACTGCGACAACACGGCTACGTCGGCCCGATTCTCGCCCTGACCGCCCACGCGATGCGCTGTGACAGCAAGAAATGCCTCGACGCCGGCTGCGACGCCTACATGGCAAAGCCGATCGAAAAGGCCAAGCTCCTGGAGCTCGTCCACCAGCATCTCGAGACCGCGGCCCACCCAGCATGACTACACAAGTCACCCCTCTTGCGGCGGGCCGTGCAAAGCCTCCTGGCAGGAGGTCAAACAAGGCAATCTGGAGAACCCCGGCAAGCGACCCCACCCACGATCCGCTATAACCCTTCTGGCACCGCCAGCCGTTTTTTGGTAGAGATAGCGAGACGATCGTCAGGTTTGTTAACGCTTGAGGACAGGTTCTCGATATGGCTGAAGAAAAACGAGTCGTCGCCGTGATCTCCCCGTGGGCCAAGCTTTCCGACCTGGTCAAAAAGAAGTTCCGCGTCGAAACCTTGCCCGCCGAAAAGAAGGTCATGGTCTGGCGGGAGGATCTGGAAACCAAAGACCAACTGCTCAGCGAGTTGACCAAGGCGGGCATCACCGACGCCGAAGTCCGGCCCCACAAGGTCACGGCCAAGTGGCAGGACGTGCAGTAACACTCCCCTGCGACCTCCCGCTTTCGGCACACCGCCACGCAAAACTCCATGCCAAGGACGTGCGACCTTCGTACGTCCTTTTTTTGCGGGCCGACTCCTTCGTATAATGTGAAATGGCACGCATTATCCCCACGCGCCGATCCACCCACAGTGAGCGACCATGAACCTCGATCCGATCCTGCCCAACCTCTACGTCGGCTCTTGCCCCGTGAACCCGGCCGACATCGACCGGCTCCAGCAGGAGTTCAAGATTTCCGCCGTCTTGAACGTGCAGACCGACGACGATTTCGCCTACTGGGGCATCGACTGGGATCGGTTGGAAGCCCACTATCGTCGCCAGGGCATCGCCGTGCGCCGCGTGCCGATCCACGATTTCGAGTCGGACGACCTGCGGCGCAACCTCTTTGCGGGCGTCCAAGCGCTCGACGAACTGGTGCGACACGGGCATACGGTCTACGTCCACTGCAGCGCCGGGATCAACCGCTCCACCAGCACCGTAGTCGCCTACCTCCACTGGATCGAGGGGCGGAGCCTCGAGGACGCGGTGGCCCACGTCACCGGTTGCCGCAACTGCGATCCCTACGTCGACGCCATCCGTCTGGCGATCGAGGACCAGCGCAAGCGTGCGACAGCCGAAGCCTCGGAGCCCCCACCAGCCTGAGAGAATCGCCATGAACAAGGCCTTTGTCCGCGAACCCGACCAGACCGCCGATTTCTGCCCGCGCTGCGGATCCAAGGGCGAGCCGGTAGGCGCGAACACCCTGAAAACCTACCTGACCGACGCGCAGCGGGCCCAGCTCTCCGACCCGGCCAACTTCTGCCCGTCGCCGCTGTGTGCCGTGGCCTATTTCGACGCCTTCGAGCGCTCGATCCTCGCCGACGACCTGGTGCGGCCCGCCTACCCCAAAGATCCCACCGCGCCGATTTGTGCCTGTTTCGGCCTGACCCGCGAGGACATCGAACAGGACCTCCACGAAGGCGCCCCCACCCGCACGAAAGCCGTCCTCCAGCAGGCCAAGTCGCCCGCCGCCCAATGCGCCCGCCTGGCCGCCAACGGCCGTTCCTGCGTCCCCTACGTGCAGAAGTACTACCTCCAGTGTCGCGCCCAGGAAAAGTAGCAGGCACGCCGCCCGTGACGAAGCCCTGTGACGACCTGCCCCTCGCCCGACGGCATGTTAAAATACCCGCTCACCCGCACCGCGGCTCTTTGCCGTAACGGGCCAATCCCATCAGCCGCCGGGAATTGCTCGGATGTACTATCTGCTTCAACATTTCGGCGTGGCCATCGGGGCGATTACCGGAGTCCTCGCGGCCGAGGGCAAACGCATCGATCTGTTTGGCGTCGTGGTCCTGGGCCTCGTGGCCGCCCTGGGCGGTGGGACGCTTCGCGACGTGGCCCTCGGCCCGGAGCCGGCGCGGGGCACCTCCGCCGGCTTCTGGATTCGCGACTCCAACTACGTGATCACGGCGATGGCCCCGGCCAGCATCATGTTCTTCATCGCCCGGCGCCGGGTCATGCCGCAAAAGCTGCTGGCGATCGCCGACGCCTTCGTCTTGGCCCTGTTTGCCATCCTTGGCGCCGCCAAAGCCCTGACCTTTCAAGCCGGCAGCGTCAACGCCGTAGTCTTGGGCGTCATCACCGGCGTGGCCGGCGGCATCCTCCGCGACGTGCTGGTCGGCGAGATCCCGCTGGTCTTCCGCCGCGAGACCTACTTTTACGCCACGGCCGCGTTTGCCGGCGTCACCGTCTTCGTCCTCC
>JBDKTH010000401.1:0-5722 GCA_039680305.1 Thermoguttaceae bacterium
GCGACTATGGGGGCTAACCGATCAGTTCCGTGGTCGCTCCCGGTCCGGGAAGGGCGACTGTGATCAGCAGCGAAGAATCCTCGATTCCGCGGACGGAAAACGGGGCATCGGAACAGTAGAAAAGAAGCTGTCCGGCATGGAGGTCGTAGCAGTCTCCCTGGGATTGCAGGACGACTCGGCCTTGCAGACAGTGAATGATGGCCTCGCCCGGAAATCGGTGGGTCGGGACCGTGCCGCCCGCGGGAACCGAGATCTGCAAGGCCTCCAGATTTGCGGTCTTGATCAGAGTCGCCAGTTGCGCCCTTTTCGGATCCGCTTCGAGCAACTCAATCTCGATAACGTCGCCAGCAGTCGCTTTTTGTTCACGCATTGGCAGATGAAGGAACGACTCGCTACACACGAAGTTGGTCGCCTCGCTTGACAGGGACTCCGATAACAAAGGCTCTACTATCATTGTTTGTTCACAAAACGGGAAAGCAAGGGGATATCGGGGAATCGGGTAAACGCCTCCCGCCGGGCGCTCCTTGGCCCGTCCACGCAGCGAGGGGGCGGTTGGATCAACTTAGGGCCTGTGAAGAAACAACTTGGAGAATTGACCTACCAATGAAGCAACTGCCGTGGGAAGACGCCCGTGGCCCCTACGCGTCACACCGCCTTTGTCCTTCCCGAACTCCGTCGCCCCAAATCGTGTTGAAATTGGGCCAGCCGATTTGCTAGGCTGATTCCTGGCAGCCCGAGATGGCGAGCCGATTTGATCTTTGACAATTGATGCTTTCGAGAAATTGCCCTCGCGCATCAGCGTACGGCCGTCCGGCCCGAGCCAATCGCCGCTTGGCGGCTGCGCGCATGGCTCGTGCTCCTTGCAGAGCACGGACCAGGGACTTCCGGAACACGGAAACCATGCGGGGGGAGGTAAGCCTAGGTGGTACTCACCGTACCGAACTACGTAGACACCCCTGAATTGTGCAACACACCCCCACTTCGGAGTTAGTTCACTTGCGGTTTTTCGCGTGAATGTAACTGCTGGAATAGCTATCACTTGCGAATGTGCGCCGCGTCGCAAAATGTGCATCACAACACGTGAGGCTTTCCACAATTCTCTCCCTAAACCTGGGGGTGATCCGCGGAGTGCCGGCCGGCTGCGGAGGCGGTTTGCAGGATCATTCCCCCAACCAGAGGCAACTGGCTCACGCGATCGTCCGTCCCCCCCTTTTTTTCAAAGGGCCCGCCAAGAAACAAGTTGGGCCCTTGAGTCTGTTCTAAAATCCCCTCTCTCCCTCCGGGAGGTGGACGCGGTGCGGGGGGCGGAGTCGAAACGCTTTCGGAACAGTCTCTTCGATAAAAGAGGCCTTGGCCGTTTGGTCGGTGCAGGTACAATATATGTAGGTGCAAAACGTGTAGCTACAAAATATAAATGTCCAGTAAAGAGAGTGCCAATTCGAATGGAATCTCCTATGCATACCATCACCATTACCCGTGCGGAGTTCCTGGAGGACCGTCAAGGCCGGACGTTCGCTGACGTGCTAAATGATCCTGAACAGCCGTTTGACGCGGTCCTCGACTTTTTCAACAACGAGGACCGGCAGCGTCGGATGGTGGAGTCGGAACTGCACCACGACCGGCCGCCGTTGGCAGGGGTGGTCCGGGAACTGGAGCAGCAGCCGTCGATCGATGCCTTTCTCGCCATTCAGCACCCCCGCCGTACGAAGCGGTTGCGCCAGGCCGTGGGCGTGGTCGTTCGCATGATCATGGATGGGCTGGGGTGGAAAAAGACCGGCCGGAAGGGATCGTTGGGCGTTCGCGCGAAGATGGCCCGACATGCGGCCACGCCTGGAGCGTACCACAACACGGGCGGATTGGCCTTCTGGTTCCTCCGGGCTGAACGCTACGAACGCATGGAGGGGATGCCCTTTACCTCCGTTCGCGAGCGGGCGCAGAAGCTCCAGCGGTCGTCAGAACCAGAAGTGTCGGCCCCCAAGCGAGCCAAAGGTTGAAGCTGCAGGTGATCGTTGCCTGCGCGGAGGAACCGTGTGAGATGAACGAGCGGTGGCCACCTCTTCGTTGGGAGCCCGACCATGAATGCCTTCCGTGTGTGGATCCGACCTCTGGGTAGCGATTGCCGCGTGCGCGTCGATGGGGTACAGAACGCCAATTGGCTTCTCGACCGGCTAGCTCGGTCCTTTGTTTTCAAGAGCTGCGAGCCGGTCCGCAACGAGCGGGGCCCTGACTGCTGTAGCTTCCGGATCTTGTATGGGCCGCAGATGTCCCGCGCCATGTTCGAGCGACTGCTTGGCACGATCCCGGAAGTGAACCTGATGACAGACCCGGCCTAGACGAACAAATCCGGTAAGGCACCGCCCTACTTGATTACGGATCTTGTTCGTCAAACCCCATTCGGCGGCCCGGAAGAAGGCTCGGCGAATCCGGCGTACGACGCGCCACAATCCCAGCGATGGGGAAAGGGGGCCTGCAATGACGACGCCCGCCGACGTGCGAGAGCATCGAGACCTACTCACGGGGATGATTCGGGAACTGCGGGCCAACCAGGCGACCCTCGTGGCGTTGCGGAGCGGGTATGGGGTATTTGCTTTTACCGGAGGCGAGCTCCCAACGGGGCAATGCGGCCTTGAGGCCATCGTCTCCTACCTGAAATGCCCCTTTGCCTCCGACCGAGTCTCCACCGGGGAGGTGGATCGTTATGGACACCTGGTTGTGGCGGTGATGAGGCTGGGGCAGGAGACGCTGCCGCCGAGACCGAGAACCTTGCGATGTCGGCACCAGATCGCCGAGGCGTTTATCCGAGTGTCCTCGGAGGCACGCAGCTTGGGCGCCGCGCTAGAATCGACCTTCAGCGGTCTTTTGAGAGAATTGGGGCCGTTGCTTCATTGACAAGCGACGACTTCCCTGGAAAACGGCCGATGAAACCCTCTCCCCAATAGAACGAGAGAATCCGCCGTTGGCCAGGGATTGCCAAGCGTCAAAGGCTCGGCGGATTCTCTCTTTCTTGAGACGGGTCCTTGGATGAGTACGTTTTGGTTTCAGTACGAATGGAGTGAGAAATGTCGTCTCTTGGCAAAACCATGTGCAGGGGCCAGTCGGGCAAGGTCTATCGATTCAAGGTCTATCCCTTGGGCACGAGACTCCGCAAACTCGGTGGGCTCTATGTCATCACCAGTCGGTTTCGCAATGCGGACGGCGGATACCGGCACGTCCCCCTCTACGTCGGCCAATCCGAGGACTTCTCGCGGCCGTTTAAGCAGCATCGCGGCGCCGAGAATATCCAGCACCATGGCGGCAACTGCATCTGCATTCAACTGGACGACTCGGAAGAGTCCCGCCTCGCCAAACAACAGGACCTGATCGCCACCTATCATCCGTTGTGCAACGGAGAGGGGTGATTCGCGGACGGGGGCTCCGCTCGCTACGGCGCGGTCAGCCCAGGGACGGTGGGCACCGGGCCGTCGAAGGGGTAGAGGGTGTTGTCGTGGACCAGGATTCGCTGCTGGCCGACAAAGTAGTTGTGGCACGCCTCCAGGACCAGGTTGTATGACAGGTCCTCGCCCGGCAGCGCGTCGGGCTGCTCGTTCCAAGGACGGGCGGCGGGAAGCTCGCTGAGGCTTTCGATCCGAACTGGCCCGTCGGTGCTGTGCAGCCACATCCCCACAGCCAGCTCCTTGGCCATCTTCCAACCCTCGCCGCAAACCCAGAACGGATGGCCGCGCGTCGTGCGGATCGTCTCGCTGCCCAGTCCGATCTCAAGCATCGGCGAGGGCTTGCGCCGGGTCACACGCAACACCGCCTGGTAGGAGAGCTTGCCGCTGAACGGCTCTTGGGAGAGGACGCGGTCGCCGGGCTTGATCTCGCGGATCTTCACCACGCCGGTCTGCGTCCAGACCGGCGTGTCTGAGGGGAAGCAGGAGGTGGGCGGCACGGGGATGGTGGTGACGGTTGCGACGATCGACGTCGGGGTGCCGTACGTTCGCCACCGCTCAACGACGGGCTTCTTTCCCTCGGGAGGCTGCCCATAGTCATAGGGGTACTGGTCAGCCTTGAAGCCGGCGGCGGTTGCCTCGGAGGCGGGTTGCTCCAACTCGTAGTACTGGTAGAAATACCTCATCCACCAACGCTGGCAGGCGATCGGATCGGCCGCCACTTTCTCGCCGGTGGCGCGGCTCAGCGCATGGGCAATCCGCTTGTTCAGATCCTCGACGGTCGCGTTGAACTGCTCGAGCTGATTCTCCGTGGCGGCTGCGTAGTTCTGGGCATCACGCCACGACCTATACGCGACCTGCGGGATATTGGTGTCGTACTTCCGTGTCTGGGTCCGCTCGTCGATCACGCAGCTGAACCGTGGCTGGCCCACGCAATGGTAGGCGACCCCCGTATTGCGATAGACCGCATCGAACCCTTCCCGTTCGAACGTCTGCATCACCGTGACTCCCGCCACTCCCTGCGGGCTCAGGACGACGCCGCCGGAGACGGGCGACTGCATGTGCGAGATGAGCCAGGGAACATACGCCAGCCTGGGATGGTTCTTCAGGGCGTCGGCGGCCGCGTTGCGCACGTCGGGCGTGGAATGCTCGACGGCGAGCCAGGCCAGTTGCTGGACCGCCCACGGCTTGCCGCAGGCATTCAAGGCGTCGATCAGCGCTAGGCTCACCAGCTGATAGCCCTTCGGGTCGGCGGATCGCGGCCGGCTACCGTTCATGAGCACGAGGCCCAGGGCGTGGATGCGCTGCGGCGCGTTGGCGGAAGCGACTTCCGCACGCAACGCCTCCCCGACGCTGGCGTCCCCCTGCTTGAGCGCCCGTCGCCACTTGGCCACCGGACCGATCCAGCCGTCCATCGCCTCACGTTGGGCCTTCACCGTTGTCGGAAACTGGGGCGTCTGCTCCTTGTTGGCCTGTTTCATCTGCTCGAGTTGAGCACCGGTGAGCAGTTGGCCCTGATACCACCGGGTCCCCATGGCCTTTTGGGCCGCGTCATGGTTCGGTTGGGCCATGAGCACCTGGCGCCAGTGGACTCGGCTCTCGGCCCACAGCCCATGTTCGCGGCACCAGGTGGCCAGGGTCTGTTCGCCCTCGGGCGTCCCCGCCAGGCGGTCACGCAGCTTCCGATACTCGGCCAGCTGTTGATCGGCCGCCGCCAGGCGTTGGGCCTCCTCCACGGGCAGCCATCGCCCGTCGTGGAGCACCTCGCCGGAAGACCAATGGGCCAGCTCGCAGGCAGGATCCTGCTTGATCGCCTTCCACAAGAGTTCGCGACGCGCCTGGCTCTTGCCCGCCGCCTCGGCCCGCAGCGCGGCCTGCGCGAGATCGGCCGCTTCCATCTTGGCCGCGGGGGCCGCCGGCTCGGCCGGCACGTCGGCGGCACCGATGCTCAACACCAACAACACCCATGTGGCTCCCACGGTTTCCATGCTCTGCTCCTTTTCAGCAAGAATCCGTAATCCGCACCTTGGCGTGTGGCCCGAGCGGCGTTCGGCCCAGCTCGGCCGCGGCACTTAGTGTAGCAATTTGCGCGCCATTAATACCAACCGGCTCTTGGCGGGCAAATCCGGTACGACGGGTGAACGATTGAAATCAGATTGACACCACGTGTGGTCCGAATGACGCTCGTCGCCACGACGCGAGCCAGCCCCCACCGAGATTGAGCATCGGCATACCGCAGCGCCCCCTTCCAGATGGCGCCATCCTCGGCCAAACCGCCGAAAATGTCAATA
>JBDKTH010000668.1:0-3828 GCA_039680305.1 Thermoguttaceae bacterium
CTGTCAAATCGCCACTTGCCCTGCGCGTCGGTCGTAACGCTCGTGCCGATCAGCAGGTCCATGGTTTCTCCGGGACTCGTCTTGAACCGGATGTTGGGACGAATCTTGACGCCTGGAATCGGCGAGCCGTGACTGTCCACGATCACCCCGCCGACCGACCAGGCAGCCTCCAGTTCGGCCACGAGCTTCCAGGAATTCGTCTGGAGATGATCCGCGGAGTTCCAGCGTGCCCAGTAAGGGCCGAACCCGGGCTCCTCAATGAAGACTTCGAAGCGACTCGGCTTCTTGGGAAGTTCCAAGAGAAGGGAACCGTTGGCATCCGTCTGAAAGTAGATCCTGTAGTTGTCTTTCTTGGCGAACGTGCCGCGTTGAACCTGCTCGACGGTCGTGGCCTTGTCCGTTCGAATCTCGACCGACGCTCGCGGCACCGGTTTGCCGTCCGGGCCGAGGACCGTGAGTTCGAATCCGAACGCGGCGTTTGGAAGCGTTTTCTCGATGTCGCTCGCTTTCTTGCCGTCCAGGGCTTGGTTGGTGCCGTTCGGGAGTTGACCGTCCTTCTTGGCGGTGACCTTTTCGTCGGCCAGTGGAGGAGTCGCCGCTCGGAGCTGAGGCAAGGCCAGAGCGGCGGTCAGCAACAGCAGGCAGATCGAGCCGAAGCGAAGCTTGACGCGGATCCGTCGAGTCGTGTCCAGCAATCGCTTCATGCGCTGGAAGCACGAGGCCCGGGTGGTCGACTCGAACAGGCCGATCCCTCCGTCGAGATTCGTGGCGGGATGGTGGCGAAGCGATGCGGCATATCGCATCACTCCCAAAAAAGCCTCTCCCGACTCCAGTTGCGAACCGCGGCCCAACGTCACGGCCAGGTCGTCGCAGGCGTATTCCCGGAGCCGATTGATCATGTGGTTCGCAATCCAGACCGCCGGATTCGCGAAATGGAGAATCGCCACGAGGCACTGAGCACCTCGGACGGCCAGGTCCCAGCGGCGCACGTGCGCCAACTCATGCAGAAGGACCCATTCCAACTGTCTGGCCGACAGGGCGGCCGCAATGCCGGCAGGCAGCAGCAGCGTCGGACGGAAGATCCCCCAGACCACCGGTGACGAAAGAGTATCGCTCTCAACCACCCGGATGCGACGGCGCACGCCGATGGAATGAAGCAGTGCGTCAAAATCCAGGGGAAGCGTCGCGGGGGCCACCGCGTCTGCCTTTTGCAGGATGTCGCGATGAAAGCGGATTTGCGACCGGATTAGTCGCGTCAGGAGGACGAGGACGCCCAATCCCCAGCCGAGCATCAGCCAGGCGAGGAAGGACAGGCGGGCGCGTTGGTCGATGACGGGAGGTGAAAACGGCTCTGAAGCCTTCACCGCTGCGGCAGCCGGGGCTTCTGGGCCAGTTGCGGATGGGACTGGCGTGTGGGTTACCGCTGGGGCTTTCGGAAGATTCGCATCCGAAGGCCGCACGGGCGTTGGGGCGGGCGGTGCCATGTGCGTCGTCGCCATGGCCGGCATCCAGGCGACGAGTCGCTCGGGAACGGCGATCTCCAGCGGGACGAAGAGCTTCAGGGGAACGAGCAGGAACAGGAGGTAGCCCAGTTGCGGCGGCGCTTTGCGGCGGAGGACAAACCAGAGAAGCGACACGACCGTCAGAACGATGGTGGCATCGAGGATTGCGCCTCCCATCCACCGTGCCCACGGTTCGACCAACGAGTTGCCCAGTTCGATGACCTCGTTCCACATGGATTGTCACTCCTTTTGGTGCGACGATTGCCGGGATTGGTCGCCGCCTCCAGGACGGGCGAGCGACCGTTTCTTTTCGTCAATGAGCTTCTGCAGGGCGTCGAGGTCGTCCTTGCTAAGAGGACTGGATTCGACCATGTGCGCCAACAGGGGGCCGGTGGCCGAGTGGGTGGCGTGCTCCAGCAGCGTGTCGGCCGCCTTGCGAAGGATCGCGAACGCCGGCTGCGCCGGTCGGTAGACAAACCCGTTGCCAACTTCGGTCGTGCACAGGTAGCCCTTGTCCACGAGCCGTTTGAGAAGTGTCTTCACCGTTGCCGGAGCCCAGCCGTACTCGGTGCCCGCGATCGTATAGACCTCACGGGCCATCCCCTTCTGCAAGTCCCACACGATCTTCATGACCTTCCACTCGGCTGCCGAAAGGTCTTTTTGCTCGCCGGTATCGGCCATTGCCATCCTCCGCAACGGTTAGAGCGCGTCCGATGATTTGAAATGTAAGCGAATCGACTACAAATGTCAATGGTCCGTGAAGAGGTTTTCTGGATGGGGCCTTGGGCCGATGGGGTGGGCCATTGAGCGGGGCTGGGTAGTTTTCTGGTTTATCAGGGATTTGCGGGAATCGTTGTCGGGTTGGATCTTCGAGGTTTCATGTAGGTGAAGCGTGAGTGGGATGGAACGGTGCGTTTTGGGAGGCATCGCTCGGGTGTCCAATGGTACTTGCCACCGGGCATCGGGGGACCTGAAACTACCACTGCCCGGTGAAACGGAGTTGGGCTCTACTGGCCAATGACCCGACAAGGGATAGCTGGGCCGACCGACATGCCGACCTGTCGCTGCGCTCCATGACGGCATGCCACCCAAGAATTGCCGATCGGTGCGAGACACTACATTAGCGGTTCGTGTACTCGGCCAGCCGGGCCAAGAGGGCCGCGGCGGCGCCGCTGTCGAGGGCCTCGGCGGCGCGGCGGGCACAGGCGTCCAGGGCGGCGGCGCGGCCGACGGTCCAGAGGGCGGCGGCGGCGTTGGCCACGACGATGTCACGGGCGGGGCCGGGCTGGCCGGCGAGGATCGCGCGGATCAAGGCGGCACTCTCGTCCGGGCCGTCGACCTGGATCGGTTCGAGCGACGACGGGTTCAGCCCGAATTGGCTCGGTTCCCAGACCAATTGTTCCAGACGCTGGCCAGAAGCCTCGGTGACGTAGGTGGGGCCGCTGAGCGTCACTTCGTCCAGGCCGTCGGAACCGTGGACGACCAGGACCCGACGAGTGCCCAGTAGGATCAGGGCCTGGGAAAGGAGCGGTTGGAGATTCTTGTTGCCGACGCCCAGCAATTGGAAGGCGGCGCCGGCCGGGTTGACCAGCGGGCCGAGGATGTTGAAGATCGTCGGCACCCCCAGCTTGTTCCGCACGGGGGCCACATGCTTCATCGCCTGGTGGAGCAGGGGGGCGAAGCAGAAGCAGATCCCGAGTTCCTCCAGACAGCCCTCGACGCAGGCCACGTCGGCCTCGACGTTGACGCCCAGGGCTCTGAGCACGTCGGCCGAGCCGCTACGGCTGGTGATCCGCCGGTTGCCATGTTTGGCGACCGGCACTCCCGCGGCGGCGGTGACCAGGGCTGCGGCCGTGCTGATGTTGAACGTCCGGGAGCCATCCCCCCCGGTGCCGCACGTGTCGAGGAGGTCCTTGTGCTGGCTTCGAATCGGAGTCATGCGCTGGCGCATGGCCGCGGCCGCGCCAGCTACCTCGGCGACCGTCTCGCCCTTGGCATGCAGTGCCAGTAGCAACCGGGCGATTTCGTCTTCGCTGCAGGCACCCTCCATGATCAGGCCTAGGGTCTGGGCCATCTGATCCATGGTCAGGTCCTGGCCAACCTCGACCCTCTGGAGAGTGGCTTCAATCATGATCTCGCCCTGCGGTGGTCTGTTCGTTCGATTCTCAGATTCTACCTCAACAGGTCGGATGCGGAAGGCGTGGCGGAAACCAGAGGCTGTTTGGAGAGTGTCCCAATGGGCTACCTCCGCTCGGAAGTGGGCGAGGGTGAGGGGGATTGCTATGGATGTGGCCATCGACAGTTCCCCACACCCCGACCCACACCC
>JBDKTH010000889.1:0-5755 GCA_039680305.1 Thermoguttaceae bacterium
TTGCATCGCCCGCCGCTTTACGTTATCCTGACACTTCCGCCCCGCGTCCTTGTCCCGGCCGCATCCCCCACGACCCTGCAGCCCCGTCCAGACGAATACTATGAACCAACCGTGGTCGCCGACCTCCTGGCAAACCAAGCCCGTCGCCCAGCAGGTCATCTACCCCGATCCTCAGGCCTTGGAAAACGTGCTGGCGAGCCTCGCCCGCTTGCCCCCGCTGGTCACCAGCGGCGAGGTGGAAAACCTCAAGTCGCAACTGGCCGAGGCGGCCCGGGGCGAACGGTTCCTCCTCCAGGGCGGCGACTGCTCCGAGACCTTCGACGACTGCTGCTCTGATGTCATCGCCAGCAAGCTCAAGATTCTCTTGAAGATGAGCTTGATGATGACCTATGGGGCGATGAAGCGGGTGATCCGTGTGGGCCGCTTCGCCGGGCAGTATGCCAAGCCGCGATCGGCCCAGACCGAGACCCGCAACGGCAAGACCTTGCCCAGCTACCGCGGCAATCTGATCAACCGCCTGACGTTCACCGAGGACGACCGCACGCCCAACCCCGAACTCCTGTTGCGGGCCTACGAACGGGCCGCCTTGACGTTGAACTTCATCCGCGGCCTGGTCGACGGCGGCTTTGCCGACATCCGTCATCCCGAGCTGTGGAACCTCCGCTTCGTGAACCACGCCGCCCAGTCGCGCGACTACCTGGAAATCCTCGAGGCCGTGGGCAATTCGATCCGTTTTCTGGAGACGGTCGCCGGCCGGCCCTTGAGCGAGCTGGGACGCACCGAGTTCTTTGCCAGCCACGAAGGGCTGCATCTGCCCTACGAGCAAGCCCAGACCCGCCAGGTCCCGCGCCGCACCGCCTGGTACAATCTGAGCACCCACTTCCCCTGGATCGGCGACCGCACCCGGGCGATCAACGGAGCCCATGTGGAATACTTCCGCGGCATCGCCAATCCGATCGGGGCGAAGATCGGCCCCAGCATCACGCCGGACGAGTTGATCGATCTGGTCGACGTGCTCAACCCGGCCAACGAGCCGGGGCGCCTGACGCTGATCCACCGCTTCGGCGCCCAGCGGGTCGACGCCTGCCTGCCCCCGCTGGTCGAAGCCGTCCGGCAGGCCGGCAAGATCGTCGTCTGGTGCTGCGACCCGATGCACGGCAACACGATCACCACCCAGTCGGGCATCAAAACCCGCAATTTCGACGCGATCCTCGGCGAGTTGCACCAGGCCTTTGAGATCCACGACCGGCTCGGCTCCCGGCTCGGCGGGGTCCATTTTGAACTGACGGGCGAAGACGTGACCGAATGCGTCGGCGGCGCCCGCGGACTGACCGAGGCCGATCTCCAGACGGCCTATCACAGCGACGTCGATCCGCGGCTCAACTACGAGCAGGCGTTGGAACTGGCGCTGCTGATCGCCCGGCGCATGAGTCGCGATCGCAAGATCTCGTCCGACGCGCTGAACGCCGCGAAGGGGATCGCCGCCGATGCCAAGTTGACCTGAGCCACCGCCACCGCGTGGCACAAGTGCCGCGGCTAAACGGGTGGGTGGCATGTTCCCGAAAAAACATGCCGAGTGCGTCGCTACGCTCCGTGACGGCATGCCACCCAATGTTCAGTGACAGGGCGTTGTCAACCTGAGGATCAATGAACGGTTGAGCCGTTGTGCAATCGCCGTAGACTTGCTATCCTTCCGAATCCCTTTTGCCCCTTCGTTTCATCTCTGGCTGCCATGCTCCGCCCTGCTCAACCGTACGCACAACTCCCGCTTCCACTGTTGATCACCGGGGTCTCCGGGGTACCGGGCTACAACGCGCTGCACTACTTCCAAGCCCGGTATCCGGGCCAGGTGTTTGGCCAGCGTCAGACCGACAACGTCACCTTCCCCGACCATGATGTGGTGGCCTGCGACCTCGAAGACCGCGAGGGGCTGGCCCGGCTGTTCGACCGCCATCGGTTTGCCGCCGTGCTGGACTGTGCGGGCAACTGTGCCCTGAAGCCGTGCGAGTTGAATCCCGAGCTGGCCTGGCGCATCAACGTGGAGGGCGTGCGCAACCTGGTCGCCGAAACGGCCCCGCGCGGCATCCGCCTGGTGCACCTCTCGGTCGACATGGTCTTTTCCGGCAATCGCGACGGCGGCTACACGGAAGACGATCCGACCGACCCGGTCACGATCTACGGCAAGACGATGGTCGCAGGCGAACAGGTCGTGTTGGAGGCCGATCCTTCGGCTTGTGTCCTGCGGATCTCGTTGCCCATGGGCATCAGTTTCGGCGGCCACGCCGGCGCGATCGACTGGATCACCTCCCGATTCAAGAAGGGGCGTCCAGCCACGCTGTTTACCGACGAGATCCGCACGCCGACCTATACCGACTGCATGAACGCCCTTTACGAGACTGCCCTGGCCCAGGACCTCGGCGGCCTCTACCATGCCGGCGGCCCGCGTCGGTTGAGCCTCTACCAGATCGCCCAGCTCATCAACCGGCTCGGCGGCTACGACTCGAAGCTTCTCTGGGGCCTTCCGCGCGGCGATGCGGCGCCGATTCCGCCCCGGGCCGGGAACGTGTCGATGGATTCGACCAAACTGATCCGCGCCCTGGGTTACGACCCGTTTGATCCCTGGCCGTTTGACGACGCGCTGGTTCCCACCGATCGCAACTGGCACCACGAGCGTCCCGCCGGCGAGCCCTCTTCGCCTCAGTACATGCTCGACGTCCTGGCCTGCAACCCCGCCCGCCGCACCCGCGGCGGCCTCTGGCCAGCGCTCGCCCGCAGCGGCACCGCATACCGCGTGAAAGCTCACGCCGAGCGGGCGGCGTAGCGCGATCAACAACCGTGTCGCCAATTCACCATCGCGAAACGGGGCGACACGCCTGGACTCGAAGGATTGCGATCCCTCGTTTTGGCGACCGACCGCCAACATTGTCGGGCTGCCCCAAACGACGTAGAATGGCTGCGAGGTGGAGAGCGGATTCTCGCCGGAGAACTCAGTTGTCCATCTTAACCGCTCTTCTCGACATCCTGTGCGGCAGAAAAGTCACTGGCTGAGATCGAAGGGACGACATGGGGGTCATTGATTGGTTAAGATCGCACCTGTGTATTCGGAGAACACGAATGATTGCTCAGGTCTCCTTCAATGACCGTGAAGTGCGATGCCGACACTCCGATGGAGTCGTGGAAGCGATAGCATGGTGTGACCTGCAGCAAGTCCTAATCCGGACAACGGATACCGGCCCGCTCATTGAAGACGTATACTGGATTCTGCTGGGCACTCGAAGCGAATGCGTGGTTCCCCAGGAAGCGATTGGCGAACCTGACCTCGCAGACCGGTTGTATCAGCTTCCGGGATTCGACAGCGAAGCGTTGAATCGCGCCATGTGCAGCACCGAAAACCGTGAGTTCCTATGCTGGAATCGAGGCGGCAGCGCAGAGTCGCCGGCCGGCAGTTCCGACTATGGGGACGTTGTGGACTAATGGGTGACGATTGCTTCCTCCGTCTTGACCTCGCCTAACCACCCATGACATCCCTGCCCCCCTCCCGCTTTTTCCCGCCGGTTGAAGAGTCCACCCCGGAAGGCTTGCTGGCTTTCGGCGGGCTGCTGGAGCCGGAGTGGCTGCTGGATGCGTATGCGCATGGGATCTTCCCCTGGCCGTTCGACGAACACTCGCCGGTGGCCTGGTGGTCGCCGGAGCCGAGGGCGATCATCGAACTGGAGACCTTTCATATCCCCCGCCGCCTGCGGCGGACGTGTCGCAGTGAGCCGTTTGTGGTCACCTGCGATCAGGATTTCTTGGGGGTCATCCGCGGCTGCGCCGGCGGGCCCGACCGCAAAGGCGCCACGTGGATCACCCGGGCGATGATCCGGGCCTATCACCAGATGTTCAAATTGGGTTACGCGCACAGCATGGAAGTCTGGCACGACGACAAGCTGGTCGGCGGCACCTATGGGCTGGCGATCGGCGGACTGTTTGCCGGCGAATCGATGTTCCACCGGATGCGCGACGCCTCGAAAGTGGCCCTGGTCTACCTGGTGGCCCATCTGCGTGCCCGCGGGTATCGGCTGATGGATATTCAGCAACTCACCCCACACACCGCCCAGTTCGGCGCGATCGAAATCCCCCGCAACGAGTATCTCGTCCGGCTCGCCGAGGCACTGTCCGTGTCGGTGACGTTCGGCAGTCGGCTGGAGGTGGAGCCGAAGGCACTTTGAGCCGGGTTCGGGGTTCGGGGTTCAGGGTTCAGGGTTCAGGACTCTAAGGAAACGTCTCAACCCTCAACCCTCAACCCTCAACCCTCAACCCTCAACCCTCAACCCTCACCCCTGAACCCCGAACCCTGAACCCTATTTGCGTCCGAGCCTCGTCCGACATATAACGGGAGGGAGGGATCCAACCATGAAACATCTGCTCGGCTGCGCTCTGGCGATGGGGCTGCTCTCCGCATCTTGGGGGCAGGCTTGCACCACCCCTGTGTACCGGTATGCCCTGTACAACTGGGCAGCCGAGCCGTACCGCGTCTTCTATTTTTATCGCGGTGGGCCGAGGAAGGAGGATGAGGCGGTCAACAAGCGGATCGCCGAGTTGGCCCAAGCCACGCCGCCGACGGTGAACCTGGCGTTGGAATCGATCGACCTCGACCAACGTCCCCTCGAGCAACTGCCCGAGCCGATCCGAAAGGTGTGGGAGTCGCGGCAGGACCAGTCATTGCCGAAGCACCTGATCGTCGCGCCCTGGGGAGTCGAGATCTTTTCAGGCCGACTGGATCTGCCCGCGATTGAGGCGATGATCGAGTCGCCGGTGCGAACGCGGCTGGCGCAAATGCTCGACAGTGGTCAGGTGGCCGTATTGGTGCTTCTGACGGGGAAGGAGGAGGCCGAGAACGAGCGGGCGGCAAAGGTTGCGGCGGAGGTCATCAAGCAGGCGGCGGCCGGCGAACTGCCCGGGGAGAACGAACCGGGAAGCGATACGGCACAAGGGGACGTTAAGCCCCGGCGATGGGACTTGGGGCTGATCAAGCTCTCGCACGAGGATCCGGCCGAGCAATGGCTCCTCCGCGCGCTGACGACGGTCGAACCGGACCTCCGCGAGAAGCAACTGGCCGAGCAGCCGATGGTGTTTGCCGTTTACGGGCGTGGACGTGCGATGCCCCCGTATGTCGGCAAAGGGATTACGCCGGAGAACCTGACCGAGATGGTTCTGTTTCTCAGCGGGGCCTGTTCCTGCCAGGTGAAGGATCAGAACCCGGGCGTGGACTTGTTGGTCCAGTGGGACTGGGAAGCGACGGCGACGCGGCTGGCGGCCAACGAAGATTCGCAGGCGGTCCAGTCCGAGTATATGGAGTTCGCCGTCAACTCGCCGGAGAAGTCGGCGACCGACGAGAGGGAAAAAGCTGTTGAGCCAAGCGAGGGACCGAAGGCCCAACGCCCAGTGCCGGCGAGTGGTGGCCTGCCGTTGGCCGACAAGCCCGTGGTGGCGGCCATCAAGGCGACTCTGCCCGCGGATGCGGAGGGTTCGTCGGCGAGCCGATCGATGCGACGATTGGGGATCGGTTTCGGAGCCATCGCCGCAGCGGTCGTGTTGATCGGTTTGCTCGTGATTCGCAAACGGACAGGAAATCCTTGAGGCCGTCATGATCCACCTCGAAGAAGTCACGAAACTCTATCCGACGCCCCACGGCTCGGTGTCCGCGTTGGGCGGCGTGAGCCTCGACGTAGCGCCCGGCGAGTTCGTGGCGGTCCGTGGGCCGAGCGGTTGC
>JBDKTH010000965.1:0-10906 GCA_039680305.1 Thermoguttaceae bacterium
GGATCAGCAGCAGGGGGCAGGTTTTGGGATTTGGGATTTGGGATTTGGGATTTGGGATTTGGGATTTTGGATTGGGGATTTGGGATTTACGCGCGAACGTCTCCTCAGAGCCCTGAGCCCTGAACCCTGAACCCTGAACCCTGAACCCTGAACCCTGAACCCTGAACCCTGAACCCCGAACCCCGAACCCCGAACCCTCTCCTTTTGGTTGCGGCCATGTCGCGTTGTGGGGTATGCTTATGAGGATATAAGCCCGCCTGGGGAGTGCCGTATGAGTTTGCGTGTATTGTTGATCTATCCGCCTGTGGCCAAGGTGCCGCGCGGCGTGAACCGGCCGTGCGACCAGGGCGACCGGTTGGTCATGCCCTACGGGCTGCTGACGATCGCGGCCGAGCTGCGTCGGAACGGCTTTCAGGCCGACGTGGTCAACCTGGCCGCGTTGTCGTGGGACGAAGCGATTGCGGCGGTCCACGAGCGGCCGGCCGAGCTGTTCGGGCTGTCGTGCTACACGTTCCACCGCAAGGTGGTCGCCGCGTTTGGGGCCGAGATCAAGGCCCACTTTCCCCAGAGCCATCTGACCGTAGGCGGGCCGCACGTGTCGGCGCTGGCCGTCGAGTGGCTGGAACACTATCCGGCGTTCGACTCGGTCGTCGTGGGCGAGGGGGAGGCCACGATGCGGGAACTGGCCGAGAGCCTGCGCGAGGGCCGACCCGCGCAGGGGCTGGCCGGCACGGCGTATCGCGAGGGCAGTCGCACGCTGCTGGGCCCGGCGCGGGAAGCGTGGGACGATCTGGATACGCTGGCCAGGCCCTGGGAGCATTTTGATTATGGCTTTCTGATCACCTCCCGGGGTTGCCCGGGAAAGTGCACGTTCTGCTCCTCGCCCAAGTCGTGGGGAAGCCGGATCCGTTTTCGCTCGGCCGAAAGCGTGCTCGACGAACTCGAAGAACTCGTGGCCCGGCGCGGGCACCGGTTTCTCGGCATCAAGGACGATACGTTCACGGCCAGCCGGCCGCGGGTCCTGGCGATCTGCGAAGGGATCGTCGCCCGGGGGCTGGAGTTCCGCTGGGTGTGCGACACGCGGGCGGATTGCATCGACCCGGAGGTCCTGGCGGCGATGCGCCGGGCGGGGTGTGTGAAGGTGAACCTGGGGATCGAGTCGGGCAGTCCGGTGATCCTCGAAAACCTCCGCAAACGGCTCGACCTGGCCAAGGCTCGGCAAGCCACGGCCGACGCCCGGGCGTTGGGGCTCGACGTGCGGTTCTACTTCATCGTCGGCAGCCGCGGGGAGACGCCCGCGACGATCCGCGAGAGCCTGGCCTTTGCCGAAGCGGCCCGGCCCACGCATGTGTTCTTCCACGGACTGGCGATCTATCCGGGCACGGAGGAGTTTGAGATCGGTCAGCGCGAAGGCTGGATTTCGGCCGAGGATTTTTTCACCGGGCCCGACGATTGCGGCGAGTTTGCCTACCTGGGCGAAGCGTCGCCCGAGATGCGGCAGATGCTCGCCCAGGTGACGCCGCTGATGAGCGGCAATGAGCTTGCCTTTGCGCCGTACTCGCTTGCCGAACGCCAGGCGATTCTCGCCCGGCACGGCGATATGCTGCGGTCGTACACCGACCTGGCGCTTGACCACGCCCTCCAGTGGCGGTTGGCCGAGGCCGAACAAGTCTTACGAGAAGCCGCCCAGCGGCTGGGACGAGCGACGCCCGAACTGTGGCACCACCAGGCATGCGTCAGCTTCGCCCGGCAGGATTTTCCCGCCGCGCAAGACTTCTTTCACCGGGCGCTGGACGCTACGCCCAACGATAGCCGACTGATGAGCAACTGGCAGATGCTTCACGATGCCGGGCCGATGGACTATCAGCAGCAGGGGCAGATGGCGATGCGTCTGCTGGAGAATCTCCGCTCGTCGGAATTCCTCTACGTGTCCGACGGCTCGCGTCAGTTGACGCTGCCGCTCCGCTCTGGCTTCTAGAGAGAAGGAATGGAAACCACTGGATGGATGAACGTCTTTCCTCTTCTCTTCTGTTGTTCTCCTCTTCTTCTCCGTGATCTCCGTGCCTCCGTGGTGTTCATTTCATTCTTCGGTTAGAAACCGTGTGGCAACGCAGTGGCGGGCCTCGCAAGCTCGGCACCGCCCTACTTAATAATTGTCGATCTTGTTCGCCAAAACCTATCATCGCCGTCTCCCAGGATCGTGCAAGTCTATTTGGCGAAGGGAAGAAGACCACGCGGAGCCGCGGAGTCGCGGAGACTGTGGTGAATGGGCTCTCGAAGAGAGTTGGATCTGCGGCGGCCTTGTCCACGAGCGAGTCCATTGAATATCTTCTCTTCCCCTCCGCGTCTCCGCGGCTCCGCGTGGTCCTTTTTCTTCTTGTCCTTCGACATAATTGTGAATCGCGGCACGCAGGTTGACACGGCCCGAAACCGAGGTGAAGATCAGGGTTTCCCACCTCGCCATCCTCAAGTCCCGGGAGCCAGGGCGAAGGCCAAACCCGGTCGACTCTTGCTGGAGAAGTAAACCATGCTTCATTATCTGCTTCCGTTGGCCGTAGTCGCTTTGAGCGGGGCACCGAATCTGCTGGACAACAGCGGGTTTGAAATGGACGGGACCGCGGGCTGGAAGTTCAGCCTTCCGGCCGGCACAAGTGGCGAGGCAGACGCCGATGTCGCCCACGCGGGCAAGGCCGCTTGCCGCCTGGCGATTCCCGAGTCGGCCGCGGTGACGTGGTATATGGCCTCTCGTGAGGCTCTCCCGGCAAAACGCGGCGCGAGCCAGGTCGTGAGTGCCTACGTACGCACAAAGGACGTTCGCGACGGCGTCGGGGCCTATGTTTCGGTGGCCTTCTTCAACGCTTCCGGCAAGCGGTTGGCGTTTGCCGACTCGGCGCAGAAGTTGAAAGGAACGAACGATTGGCAGCGATTGACGGCCACGGCGCAGGTGCCTGACGGCGCATCGACCGCGCAGGCCGTGCTTGTGGTTCACGGTCGCGGCACCGCGTGGTTTGACGATGTCCAACTGGAAGACGGGACTGCGCCGACCGCCTATCGACGGTCGCCCCAGGAAGTCCAACAGCAGGCCGAGCGCGAGGCCGAGGCGGCCCTTGCCGCGACCTGGGCACGGGAGCTGCCGGCACGCAAGCCGGGCCAGGCACGGGTCGCGATTCTGGACGAACGCTTCCCGGCTGGCAACGGGCATCCTTCGGATCCGGCGGTCCTGGAACGCTCGCTCGCGGCGGGCGGCTATGCGGTCGCCCGGCTGTCGGCCGAGCGGTTGGCCAATCCGGCCTTCCTGACGCCGTCGCAGTTCGACCTGCTGGTGATCCCGACCGGCGACGCGTTTCCCGCCGGCGCCCATCGCGCGCTGGTCGCGTACCTTCGCCACGGCGGGGCGATGGTGACCATGGGCGGCTATGCGCTGGATCGCGTGCTCGTGCATTTTCAAGGTGCCTGGTCGACGCCCGAATCGCTTCCCGTCGGCAATGGGCCGGCCGTCGAGCTGTTCCGCGAAGGGACCGCCGGGTGGAGCTTGGGCTCCAATCGGCCGCAACGACCAGTCCTTCGCGCCGCCGCCGGTCCCAGCCAGATGCCGGCTCTTGAACTGCACACCGAGGCGCTCGGGCTGTGGGACGTGGCCATTTCGCCGAGCGTCGAAGGGAAGCTGCCGGCCGATTGGTCGGTGACCCGATTCTGGGCCAAGGGCGACGCGCGCACGCCGCGCATGGAGGTCGAATGGAACGAGGACGACGGCGCCCGGTGGTGGAAGGTCGTGCCGCTATCGACCGAGTGGAAGCAGTACACCTTCTTTCCCGGCGATTTCAACTATCGCGCCGATAGCCCCAGTGCAGGCCGGGGACACGCGGGCGACCAGTTGCGGCCCTCGCATGCGCGGCGATTCCAGGTCGGCGTCTCCGCGGGAGTCGCGGAACGCGGGGCGCCGCATTCCGTCTGGATTGCTGGGGTGCGCGTGCAAGCCGATGCGGCGGGCGAGCTGCGCAAGATGTCGCCGCGGATCAATACTCGCTGGGCGCGGATCCGCGATGCGTTGTGGCCGGAGCCGGAACAGATCGGCGTCTTCGACTCCGCGTTTTCCCTTCGCGACGTGACCCACACGCGGGCCGCGGCCGGACAAACGATCGTCGGCGATTTCACGCTGGACAGCCCGCTTTCCGGCTACTCGGCCGTCGCGATGCTCGGGCTCAACGGGCACGGGTTCGGCCCCAATCGGGCCCGCTGGCTGCCGCTTCTCGAGTGTTTCGACCGGTTCGGCCGCTCGCGCGGCCATGCCGGGGCAGTGGTCCACCATTTTACCGGGACGTTTGCCGGCTCCTCCTGGGCAATCTTCGGCGCGAGCGACCGCGACCTTTTCGGCTCCGGCTCGCCGGCGCTGGATCGCGTGCTGCTTCCGACGGTGGCGCATCTGCTCCGCCGATGCTATCTGCACGAGACCGACACGGCGCTGGCCTCGTATCGCGACGGCGAGACGGTGACGTTTCGCACGCAGGTGAGCAATTTCGGCCGCACGGGGCGAACCGTCGAGGTGCGGTTGGTGCTGAAGCCGCAGGTCGTCTTGTCGAAGAAGATCGACGTGCCGCCGGGCGAGACCCTGGCGGTGGAACTCCCCTGGAAGCCGGGGAAGTTTACGGACGACTATTACGCGTTTGCCGCCGAGCTTTGGGAAGACGGCCGCTGCGTGGATCGCGAGGAGAGTGCGTTTGTCGCCTGGAGCCCGTCGGTCGTGGCGGCTGGTCCGCGGGTGCGCAAGGACGGGACGCGGTTCCTTCTCGACGGCCGCCCGCAGTTTCTCATGGGCTGCCAGAACTACTGGGGCCAGAACGGCTCGGTCACGGCCCGCTCGCCCGCGGCCTTTGACCGCGATTTCCGGCAGATGCGCGACTGTGGGCTGCGGTGGACGCGATGCTTCATCCCGTTCAAGACGGAAGATGACAAGCGCATCAGCGATGCGATCGTCCAACTGGCCCAGAAGCACGGGCTGGTGCTCTACCACACGCCCAACCTGCACCACACGGCCGATGCGGCCGAATTGGCGGCGCAGCAGGAGACGTCGCGCGAGATCGCCCAGCGTTATCGCGACGTGCCGGGCCTGGTCGTGGACATCTGTAACGAACCGAGCTTCCGCGCTGACAATCCGGGACTCGTCAAGAGCTTTGGCCGAGCCGGCAAGACCGAGGGCCCTTGGGACGACCTCGACGTGGCGGCGTTCTGGCGACGAATGACCGAGGCCGAGCAGGCCTGGGCAAAGGCCAACCGCTCGGCGCTGCGGGCGGGCGATCCGGAGATGTTGGTCTCGGTGGGCTGGAGCCAGGGGTGGGGCGGCGGCCAGGTGATGAAGGATCCGCTCTTGGCCTCGCTGGATCTCGACTTTACCGACCGCCACTACTACGGTCCGCCCGGAAAAATGCCGGCGGAACTGAAGGACGTCGACCTTCGCGGCCTTGGCAAGCCGCTGATCTTGGGCGAATGCGGCGCGAAGGACCATCCCACGTTCCTGGCCGCCGACCCTTGGGGAATGGGCGACGATGACGACCACTACGATGCGCGTTTTCTATCGCTGGGCCATCACACGCTTGGCCTGGGGGCGGCCGTCATGTCGTCGTGGCACTGGCGCGACCCGATGGAAGGGATCTTCCCTTGCGGAATCGTGCACCAGACCGGCGTTCCGCGGCCGACTGCTCTTTTGTATCGCGCGATGGCCCTGGCCTTCGGGCGTCTCAAGCCGCGGAGCGTGACGCCCGAGGTGTGTTTGCTGGTGCCCGACGAGGCTCGCATGAACGGGCAGCGCGGTGAGGTGATCCAAGCGATTCATCGCGCGGCCGACCTGCTGGTCGCCTCCCGCGTCGATTTCTGGCTGCTGCCCGATAGCATGCTCGCGAGCCTGCCGAAGGAAACCAAAGCGATCGTCTATCCGACGCCGCTGAACCCGTCAGATGCGATTCTCCAGCGGCTGGGGACGTTTGTCGAAGCGGGCGGCACGCTGTACCTCTCGGGCGACATTGGCTACGACCAACAGCGCCGTGCGATCGGCAGCGAGCGGTTGCGGCAGTTCTGCGGCGTCGAGAAAACGGCTCCGGGAAGTTCTGGATTTCCCGCGATTCGCGTCAAGCTTGCCGGCGCCGAAGCGGTCAAGAGCGACGACAGGGAGCCGACGGTCACACGCTACCGGCGGGGAAAAGGATCGGTCTGGTTCGGGGCCGATCCGGTGGAACTGGCCCCGGAAATGAAGCCTGCCCATCGCGATCTCTATCGCACGTTGCTCCAGGCGGCCGGCACGCCGGGCGTGGCGGTGACGCCCGATCAGGCGGAGTTGCAGGTGTTCCGCGTGCCGGGCGAGGATGCCGACGCCCTGGTGCTGCGCAACGGCGGTCCGGCGGTCGAAGCCCAGGTGGGCGAGTACCGCGTCGAACTGGCGGCCAATGGCACCGGCTTCCTGCTGGTCGGACACGACGGAGCCTTACGCGCGGTCGAGTCACAAGGATCGGTCAAACGAGGAAACCAGTTGGTCGCCCAGATCAAGGGCCACGCATTTGTGGTGGCCTTCGACGATGTCGACGTTGCCCGCTCGCGTTCGCTCTTGGTGCTGCCCTTGGCGGCCGGCGAAGTTCGAATCCAGCGGCAGTCGGATGCGGCGGCGGATGCGGAAGTCGGCGAGATGCACCAAGGAACGTGGCGACGGCTGGCGACGCTGACGCTTGGGGCCAGCGACGGCCAGGTGATTGTCCCGGTTCCTGCCGAGTACCGGCGGGAGATGATCCGGGTGGTCTTCCCCGGCAAGTCCGATGCGGGTCCGCAATAGGAACAGGCCGGGTGAGGGCCGTCGAGATTGCGGGAAACTGGGCGTTTGGTACCTCAGCCCTCACCCCCGGCCCCTCTCCCGCTGCGCGGGCGAGGGGAGCTCTCCGAACCGACTCCCGGCGGGCGATGGACGACGGAGTTGTCAGTTGACGCCGCCGCTGAGTTCCGCCTCCAGCGGCTGACCGGCTGCCAGGACGTCGGCGAGGTCATCGGCGGCGGAGGTCAGGCTTTCGATCCATTCGACGTAATGGGTGAACGGCACTTCCGGCCACGTCTGGCGATTCGCCTTGGCCGTGGCCAAGAGGTTCTCGGCCATGTGCGTGCAACTGGCGACCTGTTCGACGGGGATGACCATCGAGGCCGACTTGACGGTGTGCAGGGTCCGGGCCAGTTCGTGGAACAGCTCGTCGCTGCGGTCGCCTTCCACCGCCTGGCGGAACAGCTCGCGGAGATGGACGGCCCGGCCGGTCAGTTCCCGGCGGAAGGTCTGCCAAAGGTGCGTCTTCACATCGGGCAACGACTTCGGGGCGGGTTGGGACGCGGGGGCTTCCTCACAGGCCGGCGCGCTGGGCGCTGCGGCCGCCGCCGGCTTCACCTCGGGCGCCGTCGCGACCGGCGCGACGGGGGGCTGAGGTGGCGTTTTAGAGAGCTCGGCCGCAACGGACATGGACGGTTCCGGTTTGCATGGGTCCACGGGCCTTTGAGCGACCGAGCTCGAAGCTTCAGAGAGGATGGTTTCGGAAATCGCACGGAGGCCGCTGGCGCGGCTGGCCTGCTGAGCCCCGAAGATCAGCTCATCGGCCAGTTCGACCACCTTGGCCAGTTCGGGCTTGGCCACTTGGGCGTCGGCGCCCACGGCAGCCCCCTTCTTGCGATTGTCCGGCGTGATAATCGAAGAGTAGAGAAGCACCGGCAGTTGCTTGAGCTGCGGATGCTGTTTGATGCGTTTGGTGAGATGGAAGCCGTCGACCTGCGGCATTTCCACGTCGGCGATCAACAGGTCGCCCACGTCTTCCAGCTGGCCGGTGGCTTTGAATCGCTCCTCGATCCAGTCCCAGCACTGGGCCCCGTTCTCGAAGAACGTCAGTTGCGTGTAGCCGCTGTTGTGGAGCGTCGTGCCGATCGCCTCCCGCACGGTGGGCGAGTCCTCGGCCAACAGCAATCGCAGTTGGTCGCGGGCCAGGCCGCGCGGGTTGCCCACGCTGTCGGTGCGGAAGAACTGATTGGTGACGTCGTCGAGGATCATCTCGAAGTCGAGCATCACGATCAGCCGGCCGTCGCAGCGGGCCAAGGCCGTCACGGGGGTGTGCGACAGCGCTTCCAATCCCGGCACGGCCAGGATGTTCTGCCAGCTCAAGCGATGGATCCGCTCCACCTGGTCGACGAGAAAGGCGGTCTGCTGCTGGTTGATGTCGGTGAGGATCATCGCCGACTCGGAGGTCTCCCGGGTCGGCTGGATTCCCAAGTGCTCGAGCAAGGAAACGCAGGGGATCACCTGGTTGCGGAGCTTGAACACGCCACGGATCGAAGGATGCGACTTGGGGAGGTTGGTGATCTCCGTCGACGGCAGGACTTCCCGCACCTTGGCCACGTTGATGCCGAAGGTGTAGTCGGCCACGTCAAACACCAACACTTCCAGTTCGTTGGTCCCGCTTTCCAAGAGGATTTCTTTGTCCAGCAGGATATTGCTCAGAGTCGCCATTGGCTCGATTCCTTCGCGCGTGGCCGCCCGCCCAGAGGCGAGATGGGGACGAATAGTTTGTCTAATGTCGCTAGATTGTTCATCGGAGCCCACTCCGCCAAGTTTCACTAAGTTCTCAACCTCTGGCACAACCGTTGCGTCGGGCAGAATGCGAGCCTGTTGCGCCAGCGATTCAGAGGGCGAAGCCGGCAGATCCGCTATTTGCGGCAGATTCCGCGTTTGGGGAGCAACCGTGCTCAGTGGGGCCAGCGATGACGCCAGAGCACGACGCGTTCCATCCGGTCGAAGGGGGCGTAGGCGTGCATCCCGCCGGTGACCAGGTCGGTCTGGCCGTCGCCGTCGAAGTCGCCCAGGGAAAGGGTGATCAGGTGGGTGGGCGTGTTGGCCAGGTCGTGGCGGCGGAATCGCATCTGGCCGTCGTTTTCCAGCCAGGCGAGGCTTTGAGCGCGCGGGTCTTCCCAGAAGTTGTAGGCACTGACGACGACCAGATCCAAGTCGCCGTCGTGATCCAGATCGACCGGCTCCGCGCGGGCGGCCCCGGGAAACGCGGCCAGGCGATGGAACGCGAACTTCAAGTTGCCGCGGTTCTCCAGCCACTGGACCCCATGCCACGGCCGAGGGCGGGGCGGGAGATAGTCGAAGGCGTCGCCGTTGGTAAAGAGAATGTCGAGGTCGCTGTCCTGGTCGAGATCCACCATCTCCATGCCGCTGGAGCCGAAGTCCTCGTTGGACGAGCCCCAGAGGAGTTTGGGCTGGAAGTTGCCGCGGCCGTCGCCCAGGAACGCGTAGATCTCTTCCCACTCCTGGCTGACCAGCACGGTGATATCCGCATGGCCGTCGCCGTTAAGATCGCCGATCTCGCAGTTGATCGGGCCCGACAGGTTTTGGAGCACATGGCCGCGGAATTTCCACCCGCCCAGGTTTTCCAGCCATTGCGTCTGGCCATCGTCGTAGCCGAACTGGGCCACGGCCAGGTCCAGGTCGCCATCGCCGTCGAGGTCGCCGGCTCGCACGTCCGACACCCGGGCCGTCTTGTCGATGGCCACGTGCGGAGTGAAATGCATGTCGCCCGTGTTCTCCAGGATCACGACCGAGCCGATCAGATCGTTATTGGGGAACAGCTGTCCCAGCACGGCCACCATCAGGTCCAGGTCGCCATCGCCGTCGAAGTCGATCGCTTGGACGTGGGCCGGGGCGACGAGATGGTCGGCCAGGACCTGCTCGGTGAACATGCCGCGCGGCGACTGACGAATCCAACTGACGCAGTTCTTTTGCGCGTCGCAGACGACCACATCGAGTAGGCCGTCCTTATCCAGATCGACCGCCAGGACGTTGGCGATCCGCGGCGGTTCGTCAAAACCCTCGCCGATCGGTTGCGGCTGAAAGCGGTCTTGGTTTTCTCCAGGCGGCAATTCGGTGGAAGGATACTCTTCGAGTCCCGACTGCGTTCCCGACGCCCGGGTCATGGCCCGCCGCAGGACCTGCGACCAGGTCATCCCCGTGCGATGGGACTGGTAGCCGAGGATGCCCAAGGGAACGCCCACGGCGACCAGCAGCATCAGTAGGATCAAGCGTCGTTTCATGAGGCCGAAGTACTTCCTCCCTCTCCCGCCGGGAGAGGGCCGGGGTGAGGGGCATCTCCCAAGAGTATTCCACAACGGTGATCGTTATCTTCGCCGCTCGGAAGACTGACGCAAGCCAGTCTTGAGGCAGTATGCATCGAAGCTTCCCCTCACCCTAGCCCTCTCCCGGAGGGAGAGGGGATTTTTCGTGTCAATCCGCATAGAACCAAACCAGCGCGCCGGCCAGGGCCACCAGCAGCAGGGCCAACGGCAGCAGGCCACGCAGCGCGGCCCGGGGATCGGCGGTCAAGCCCAGCCAGATGCGCCAGGCGTTGCGCAGACTATATCCCAGGCCGAGGAGAATGCAACCGACCTGGATCCACGGGATCGCACTGGGCCAGAGTTGATGCCAAGGTGTGTTGGCCGCACCCAACAAGTCCCAGCCCCAACCGAACGGGTCGGAGAGCGACTGGCGCACGAACGACACGTTGACCATCAGCATCGGCACGACAAACGCGATCCAGGCCAAGAGTCCCATCGGCACCAACGCCCCCGTCGAGGCGAGCATGGTCTGCCACGGGGAAAGCGAATCACGATCGGCCAACCGCGTGCCGAGTGCTGCCGCGGCGAGCATGACCCACGGCAGGCCGACCAGGGCGACCGCCCACAAGACGGCGGCGTACAGGCCGAACAAGCCCCAGTTGCCTTTGTCCATCACGTTGACGCAGTCGCGCAGAAACGGCCAGTAGCCCAGGTGCGTCACGCTGTAGGCCGCCGCCAGGACCAGCATCCCCATGGCCAGCCAGGCCTCGCCGGCGCTGCGAAT